>NZ_BCAK01000015.1:0-104241 GCF_001293905.1 Brachybacterium sp. SW0106-09 | reverse complement strand
CCAGGGCGCCCGCGGCGACGAGGCCGCCGAGCACGGCGGCGCGGCGCGAGGGCCCGGTGCGGCGCGGTCGCTGCTCGGCGCTCATGCGGGGCGGAGGGTGTCGGCGGAGGCGGCGGCGCGCAGCGCGGCGGCGGCCTTGGCCTGGGTCTCGCGGTGCTCCATGGTCGCGTCGGAGTCGGCGACCACTCCCCCGCCGGCCTGCACGTGCGCGGTGCCGTCCTTGATCACGGCGGTGCGGATCGCGATCGCCATGTCCATGTCGCCGGCGAAGTCGAAGTAGCCGACCGTCCCGCCGTAGACGCCGCGGCGCACGGGCTCGAGCCGGTCGATGATCCGCATCGCGGAGGGCTTCGGGGCGCCGGAGAGTGTGCCGGCCGGGAAGGTGGCACGCAGCGCCTCGTAGGCCGTGGCATCCTCGCGCAGGGTGCCGGTGACGGTGGAGACGATGTGCTGGATGTGGCTGAACCGCTCGATGTGCATGAAGTCCCGCACCACCACGGTGCCGGGAGCGCAGAACTTCTGCAGGTCGTTGCGGGCGAGGTCCACGAGCATGAGGTGCTCGGAGCGCTCCTTCGGGTCGGCCAGCAACTCGGCCGCCAGGCGCTCGTCCTCCTCCAGGCTCGCGCCGCGGGGGCGGGAGCCGGCGATCGGGTGGGTCGTCGCGGTGGTGCCTCGGACGGTCACGAGCGACTCGGGGCTCGCGCCGACCACGTCGATCGGCTCTCCGTCGGCGTCCTCGGTGCGCAGCAGGTACATGTAGGGGCTGGGGTTCATGCGGCGCAGCACCCGGTACACGTCCAGCGGGTCCGCCGCGATCGGCAGGGAGAAGCGCTGCGAGGGGACGACCTGGAAGATCTCCCCGTCGATGATGTCGCGCACCGCCTCGTGGACCGCGGCCTCGTACTCGCGCTGGGCGGTGCGGGCCTTGGGCTCGAGGTCGCTGACGGCGTCGTAGACGGTCGGCCCGCCGACCGCGGGGGTGCGCAGCCTCTGACGGAGCGTCTCGAGGCGGGCGAGGGCGTCGTCGTAGGCGGCGTCCACGCCGTCGTCGGTGGCGTTGAGGTTCAGGGCGTTGGCGACCAGGACGACGGTCGAGTCGTGGGCGTCGTGGACGACGATGTCCTGGGCCAGCAGCATCGAGAGGTCCGGCAGACCGATCTCGTCCGGCGGCGCCTCGGGCAGCTTCTCCCAGTGGCGCACCGCGTCGTAGGCGACGTAGCCGACGAGCCCGCCGGAGAAGGGCGGCAGATGCGGCTGGCGGGCTGCGCGGAACGCGGAGGTCACGGCCGCGAGGGCCTCGACGGGGCTGCCGGAGGTGGGCACCCCGGCGGGGACGTCGCCGCGCCAGTGCGCGGCGCCGTCCCGCTCGGTGAGCACCGCACGGGCGCGGGTGCCGATGATCGAGTACCGGGAGGCCTCGCCCTCCCCGGCGGATTCCAGCAGGAAGGTGCCGCGGGTGCCGCCGTCGGCGGTGAGCCGGCGGTAGAGCGAGACGGGGGTGTCCTCGTCGGCCAGCAGCCGCACCGAGACGGGGACGACCCGCTGGCGTGCGGCGAGCTCGCGGAAGGTCTCGCGGTCCGGGGTGATCTCGCCCAGCGCGATGCCCTCACGGCCGCCGATGCGCTCGGGATAGGCCTCGGGGCGGGCGTCCTCGACGGTCACAGGGAACGCTCCTTCTCGGTCAGCACGACGGCGTCCAGGTCGCCGCCGTCGAAGCAGGTGTCGGTGCCGCGGTGGCAGGCGGCCCCGACCTGGTCGACCTGCACCAGCAGGGTGTCGCCGTCGCAGTCCAGCGCGACGGAGCGCACGAACTGGACGTGGCCGGAGGTGTCGCCCTTGCGCCAGTACTCGCCGCGGGAGCGGGACCAGTAGGTCGCCCGGCCCGTGGTGAGCGTGCGCCGCAGCGCCTCGTCGTCCATCCAGCCGACCATCAGCACCCGCAGGTCGCTCGCGTCCTGCACGACGGCGGTGAGCAGGCCGGCGCCGTCGTGCTTGAGCCGGGCGGCGAGGGCGGGGTCCAGCGTCGGGGCGGTGCGGCCCGCGCCGGGGGCGCCGGAGGTAACGGGGGCGGTCACAGGGCGCGCTCCAGCTCCTCGGCGCGGTCGCGGCGCTCCCAGGTGAACTCGGGCAGCTCCCGGCCGAAGTGGCCGTGCACGGAGGTGAGGGAGTAGATCGGGCGCAGCAGGTCCAGCGCCTCGATCAGCGCGGCGGGGCGGAGGTCGAAGACCTTGCGCACGGCGGCGGCGATCCGGTGCGCGGGCGCCTTCCCGGTGCCGAAGGTCTCGACGTACAGGCCCACCGGCTCGGCGACGCCGATCGCGTAGGCGACCTGCACCTCGCAGCGGTCGGCGAGGCCGGCGGCGACGATGTTCTTGGCGACCCAGCGCATGGCGTAGGCGCCGGAGCGGTCGACCTTGCTGGGGTCCTTGCCGGAGAAGGCGCCGCCGCCGTGGCGGGCCATCCCGCCGTAGGTGTCGACGATGATCTTGCGGCCGGTCAGGCCCGCATCGCCCTTGGGCCCGCCGAGCACGAAGCGGCCGGAGGGGTTGATGTGGGTGACGACCTCGGAGACGTCCAGGCCCTGCGCGGCGAGGTCCTCGAGGACCGGGGCGATGACGACCTTGGAGATCGCGGGCGCGAGTTGGGCGTCGAGGTCGACCTCCTCGCTGTGCTGCGTGGAGACGACGACGGCCTCGACGCTGCGGGCCACGCCGTCCTCGTCGTAGCCGATGGAGACCTGGGTCTTGCCGTCGGGGCGGAGGTAGGGCAGCACGCCGTCGCGGCGGGCGGTGGAGAGGTTCTGGGTGAGGCGGTGCGCGGCGTGGATCGGCAGCGGCATCAGCTCGGGGGTGTCGTTGCAGGCGTAGCCGAACATGAGCCCCTGGTCACCGGCGCCGAGACGCGCAAAGGCCTCGGCCGCGACGTCGCCTCGCGCCTCGAAGGAGGTGTCCACCCCCTGGGCGATGTCCGGGGACTGCGCGCCGATCGAGACCTCGACGCCGCAGGAGTCCGCGTCGAAGCCCTTCTCGGAGGAGTCGTAGCCGATCTCGCGGATCACGTCGCGCACGATGTTGGAGACGTCGCTGTAGCCGGTCGTGCGGACCTCGCCGGCGACGTGCACGAGCCCGGTGGTGACCATGGTCTCCACGGCGACGCGGGCGCCGGTGTCCTGGCTCAGCATGTCGTCGAGGATCGCGTCGGAGATCTGGTCGCAGATCTTGTCGGGATGCCCCCCGGTGACCGATTCGGACGTGAAGGTGCGCAGCTCGCTGGTGGTCATGGGGATCAGGGTACTTCCGGGAGACGACCGACGAGCTCGTCGAGCACGGCGTGGGCGACGAGGGTCTTGCTGCCCGCGGCGTGCGCGACCTCCTCGCCGTCGCGGTCCAGGATCCGCACCTCGTTGTCCGCGGTGCCGAACACCCCGGCGCTGACGTCGTTGAAGACCAGCAGGTCGGCGCCCTTGCGGCGCGCCTTGCGCCGGGCGAGGTCCAGGGCCGCGGCGCCGTCCCCGCCGGTCTCGGCGGCGAAGCCCACGATCGCGGGGCGCGCGGCCCCGCCGCGGGAGATGACGCTGTGACGCAGGATGTCCTGGGTGCGGGCCAGGGCGAGGGTCGGCACGGAGTCCGGGGCGGACTCGTCCTTCTTGATCTTCTGGTCCGCGCGGCCGGCGGAGGTGAAGTCCGCCACGGCGGCGGCCATGACGAGCGCGTCGACCTGGCCGAGCTGGGCGGCGACGAGCTCGGCGAGCTCGGCGGCGCTGCCCACGTCGAGGCGGTCCGCGCCGGGCGGGGTCTCGAGCGCGACGTTCGCGGCGGCCAGGCGCACCCGCGCGCCGCGCACGAGGGCCGCATGGGCGAGGGCCCAGCCCTGTCGGCCGGAGGAGTGGTTGGCGAGGAAGCGGACGGGGTCGAGCTCCTCGCGGGTGCCGCCGGCCGTGATCAGCAGCTCGCGGCCGACGAGATCGCGCAGCGCCCCCCCGCGCTCGTCGCGCGGCGCGGCGATCGCGGCGCGGGCGGCGTCGAGGATCGCCTCGGGCTCGGGCAGGCGGCCCGGTCCGGAGTCGGGGCCGGTGAGGCGGCCGACGGCGGGCTCGAGCACGGTCACCCCCCGCTCGCGCAGCACGGCGACGTTCTCGCGGGTGGAGGGGTGCTCCCACATCTCGGTGTGCATGGCGGGGGCGACGACCACGGGGCCGCGGGTCACCAGCAGCGAGGCGGTGAGCATGTCGTCGGCGCGGCCCATCCGCATCCGCGCCAGCAGGTCCGCGGTGGCGGGGGCGATGACGGTGAGATCGGCCTGCTGGCCGTGCCGCACGTGGGCGACCTCGTCGACGTCCTCGAAGACGGAGGTGAGCACCGGGTGGTGGCTGAGCGCCTCCCAGGTCGAGGAGCCCACGAACTCGAGCGAGGCGGGGGTGGGGACCACCCGCACCTCGGCCCCTGCACCGACAAGACCGCGCACCAGGTGCGCGGTCTTGTAGGCGGCGATCCCACCGCCGACGCCCACGAGGACGCGGGCTCCGGCGAGCGTGCGCGGCTGGCTGCTCATGCCTGCTCCGTGCGACGACCGGCGAGGGCCGGGATCAAAGGGGGAAGTCGGTCGGCGGGACCTCGGGGGCGTCGTCGCCGAGCAGCAGCGGGGCCGGGGCGTTGGGGTCCGGCTCGTTCTGCGCGGCGTACTCCTCCTCGTCGATCTCGCGGACGGTGAGGAGGCCCTCGTCGATCTCGCGCAGCGCGATCGAGAGCGGCTTCTCCTGGTTCTCGACGTCGACCAGCGGGCCGACGAACTCGAGCAGGCCCTCGGAGAGCTGCGAGTAGTACGCGTTGATCTGGCGGGCGCGCTGGGAGGCGTACAGCACCAGGGCGTACTTCGAGTCGACGGTCTCGAGCAGACGGTCGATCGGGGGGTTCGTGATGCCTTCGGGCTGTGCGACTGTTCCGGCCACGGATGTCCCTTCCTGGGTGACGACGTGCGACGCTCCAGAATACGCCACGCCGCGCGCGACGGCGAGGGAAGGAGCGAGAGGGGTCAGGTGAGGTCGTTCACGCCGAGCAGGCGTGCGAGCTCGTCGGCGGCGCGGTCCACCGAGTCGTTGACGATGGTCACGTCGAACTCGTCCTCCGCGGCGAGCTCGACCCGGGCGGTCGCGAGACGGCGCTCGCGCTCCTCCTCGTCCTCCGTGCCGCGGCCCACGAGGCGCTGCACGAGCGTGTCCCAGTCCGGCGGGGCGAGGAAGACGAAGCGCGCCTCGGGGAGGCTCTCGCGCACCTGACGGGCGCCGGCGAGGTCGATCTCGAGCAGCACGGGGCGGCCCTCGGCGACCTTCTCCTCGACGGGACCGCGCGGGGTGCCGTACTTGTTGCGGCCGTGGACCACGGCCCACTCGAGCATCTGGCCGTCCTCGATCAGGCGGGAGAACTCCTCCTCGCCCACGAAGCGGTAGTGCACGCCGTCGACCTCGCCCGGGCGGGGCGCACGCGTGGTCGCGGAGACGGACAGCCAGATCTGCGGGTAGCGGGCGCGGATCGCCGCGGAGACGGTCCCCTTCCCCACCGCGGTGGGGCCTGCCAGGACGGTGACCGGGGCCGGTGCCGTCGCGGCGCCGGCCCCGGTGGGAAGATCAGGGCTCACTCGGAGAAGTGGGCGACGAGCTTCTCCGCCTGGTGCGAGCCGAGGCCGCGGATCTTGCGGGAGGGCGAGATGCCGATCTCCTCCATGATCTGCTGGGCCTTGACCTTGCCGACGCCGGGCAGGGCCTCGAGCAGGGCGGAGACGCGGAGACGACCGACGATCTCGTTGGTCTCGGCCTCCTCGAGGACCTTCTTGATCTCCTCGCCGCGGTGGCCGGCGCTGTCCTTGAGTCGCGCCTTGATGGCCGCGCGCTCGCGGCGGGCCTCGGCGGCCTTCTTCAGGGCCTCGGCCCGCTGCTCAGGGGTGAGGGGAGGGAGAGCCACTGTTCTTACCTCTTGTTCTGTCGCGGTTGTCCTGCGGGTCCGGGAGGAGCCCGGTGTGGGAAGAGCGTAACCCCATATTCGTGGCCGAGGGCACTTTTGACACGCTAAGTCCCAGGTCCGGTGCGTTTCGGGGCCTCGAACCCGCCGTCCTCCGGCGGTGTCGGGGCCCCGTGCGGGAGAGCTCCTCGGCCTCAGCGGAAGGTCGTTGCCAGCTCCTCCGCGCGCTGGGCGAGCGCCGCCCGGTCCGGCCCTGCCGCGAGCAGGCCGCGGGACACCGAGACCAGCGCCTGACCTGCACGTTCACCGAAGACATCGGCGATCTCCGCAGGTCCGGCGCCCTGGGCCCCGACGCCGGGGGCGAGGAGCGGGACCGAGGGTGCGGCGGCGTCCAGCCCGAGGCGGCGGTAGGCGTCGCCGACGGTCGCGCCGACGACCAGGCCGATGCTCGACCACTCCCCCGGCGCGGCGCCGCCGATCCTCTCGGCGTGTCGCGCGATCTCCAGCGCGACCGGCGTGTCCTGTGCGGTCAGCGCGTGCTGGACCTGCGGTCCGTCGGGGTTGGAGGTCAGCGCGAGGAGGAACAGCCCCTTGCCGTGGGCGAGGGCGAGCCGGGCGGCGGGGTCGAGGGAGCCGGTGCCCAGATAGGGGCTGACGGTGATCGCGTCGGCCTCGAGCGGCGCACCGGGCAGCAGGTGCGCCTGCGCATAGGCGTCCATCGTCGAGCCGATGTCGCCCCGCTTGACGTCGAGGATCGTGAGCACCCCCGCCGCGCGGGCCGCGGCCAGCAGCTCCTCGAGCACCGCGACGCCGGCGCTGCCGTGGCGCTCGAAGAACGCCGACTGCGGCTTGAGCGCGACGACGTTCCCGGCGACGGCCTCGAGCACCGTGCGGGAGAACTCCCGCAGCCCCGCGGGGCTGTCGGGGAGCCCCCAGGACTCCAGCAGCGCGGCGTGCGGGTCGACGCCCGCGACGAGGCGGCCGCGCGCGGCCGTCTCCTCCTGCAGGCGCCGTCCGAAGCTCGCCGGGGCGGTGCTCATGCCGATGCCCCGGCCGCCCGCACCTCGCGCAGACGCGCGGTGTGGTCCTGGATGCTGCGCACCTCGAAGGGCTCCACGGGGCGCGCCTCGATCGCCTGGACGGCCGCCTGGAACTCCTGCAGCGTCGTGATCATCGGGACGTCCATGCTGGTCGCGGCGGCGCGGATCGCGTAGCCGTCGACACGGGCGTTGGAGCCGGAGGGGGTGTTCAGCACGAGGTCCACCTCGCCCGCCTCGATGAGGTCGATGACGCTCGCGCCCTCGCCCTCCTCCGAGGCCTTGCGCAGCACGCGGCAGGGGATCCCGTAGCGGCCGAGCACCCGCCCGGTGCCCTCGGTGGTGAGGATCTCGAAGCCCAGCGCGGCCAGGCGCGCGACCGGCAGCGGGAGCGAGCGCTTGTCGCGGTCGGAGACCGAGACGAAGGCGGTGCCCGCGGTGGGCAGGCCCTGGCCGGAGATCGCCAGCTGCGACTTCGCGAAGGCGAGCGGGAAGGTCGAGTCCATGCCCATCACCTCGCCCGTCGAGCGCATCTCCGGGCCGAGCACCGAGTCCACGGCGCGTCCCTCGCGGGTGCGGAAGCGCTTGAACGGCAGCACCGCCTCCTTCACCGCGATCGGCGAGTCCTCGGGCAGGTCCGAGCCATCGCCGGTGGCCGGGAGCACGCCGCCACGGCGCAGATCCGCGATCGAGGTACCGGCCATGAGCAGCGCCGCCGCCTGCGCGAGCGGCACGCCGGTGGCCTTCGCGACGAAGGGCACGGTGCGGGAGGCGCGGGGGTTCGCCTCGAGCACGTAGAGCACGCCGTGGGAGAGCGCGTACTGCACGTTGAGCAGGCCGCGTACGCCCACGCCCTCGGCGATCGCGAGGGTCGAGGCGCGGATCCGCTCGAGCACCGGATCGCCGAGGGTGACCGGCGGCAGGGTGCAGGCGGAGTCGCCGGAGTGGATGCCTGCCTCCTCGATGTGCTCCATGACGCCGGCGAGGTAGAGCTCCTCGCCGTCGTAGAGGGCGTCCACGTCGATCTCGATCGCGGTGTCCAGGAAGCTGTCGATGAGGATCGGGGCCTCGGCGCGGCCGCCGTCGGGCAGGTTGCGGCCGACGTAGTCGACCAGCCCCGCCTCGTCGAAGACGATCTCCATGCCGCGGCCGCCGAGCACGTAGCTGGGGCGCACGAGCACCGGATAGCCGACCTCCGCGGCGACCTCGATCGCGTCGTTCAGCGCCCAGGCGGTGCCGTAGGGCGGGGCGGGCAGGTCGGCCTCGGCCAGGACGGCGCCGAAGTGGCCCCGGTCCTCGGCGTTGTCGATCGCGGCGGGGCTGGTGCCGATGATCGGCAGACCCTCCGCCTCGAGACGGCGCGCGAGGGACAGCGGGGTCTGGCCGCCGAGCTGGACGATGACGCCGGCGACGGGGCCGGCGGCCTTCTCCGCCTCGTACACCTCGACGACGTCCTCGAAGGTGAGCGGCTCGAAGTAGAGCCGGTCGGCGATGTCGTAGTCGGTCGAGACCGTCTCGGGGTTGCAGTTGATCATGACCGTCTCGTAGCCGCCGCCGGGCAGCTCCGGATCGCCGAGCGCGATCGCCGCGTGGACGCAGGAGTAGTCGAACTCGATGCCCTGGCCGATGCGGTTGGGGCCCGAGCCGAGGATCAGCACCGCGGGCTTCTCGCGGGGCTCGATCTCGGTCTCCTGGTCGTAGGTCGAGTAGTGGTACGGGGTGCGGGAGGCGAACTCCGCGGCGCAGGTGTCCACCGTCTTGTAGACCGGGTTGATCCCCAGCGCCTCGCGCACGCCCTTGACGACGTCGCCGCTGCGGCCGGTGAGCGCGCCGATCTGCTCGTCGGAGAGGCCGTGCCGCTTGGCCAGGCCCAGCAGGTCCGCGTCCAGCACGTCGCTCGCGCGGATCTCCGCGGCCAGCTCGGCGACGATCAGCATCTGGTCGAGGAACCAGCGGTCGATCGCCGTCGCCTCGACGAGGCGGTCGAGGGTCTCGACGGGGTCGAGGATCCCCTCCGCCGCGGACCACAGGATCCGCGCGATGGCGACCAGGCGCTCGGAGGTCGGGGTGCGCACCTCGTCCAGCAGAGCGGCGACCTCGGCGGCGCTCGGCGGCGTGCCCGTGTAGTCCAGGGACGCCCCCTTGGCGTCGATGGAGCGCTGCGCCTTGCCGAGGGCCTCGGTGAAGTTGCGGCCCAGGGCCATCGCCTCGCCGACGCTCTTCATGGTGGTGGTGAGCGTCGGGTCCGCGGCGGGGAACTTCTCGAAGGCGAAGCGGGGCACCTTGACCACGACGTAGTCCAGCGCCGGCTCGAAGCTGGCCGGGGTGGTGCCGGTGATGTCGTTGCGGATCTCGTCGAGGGTGTAGCCGATCGCGACGCGCGCGGCGATCTTCGCGATCGGGAAGCCGGTGGCCTTCGAGGCGAGCGCCGAGGAGCGGGAGACGCGGGGGTTCATCTCGATCACGACGATGCGGCCGGTCTCGGGGTGGGTGGCGAACTGGACGTTGCAGCCGCCGGTGTCGACGCCGACCTCGCGGATGATCGCGATGCCGAGGTCGCGCAGCTTCTGCATCTCGACGTCGGTGAGGGTCAGCGCGGGGGCGACGGTGACCGAGTCGCCGGTGTGCACGCCGACGGGGTCGACGTTCTCGATCGAGCAGATCACGACGCAGTTGTCGGCGCTGTCGCGCATGAGCTCGAGCTCGAACTCCTTCCAGCCCAGGATCGACTCCTCGAGCAGGACCTCGGAGGTCGGCGAGTAGTGCAGGCCGTCGCCGCCGATGCGGCGCAGGTCCGCCTCGTCGTAGGCCATGCCGGAGCCGAGCCCGCCCATGGTGAAGCTGGGGCGGACCACCATCGGGTAGCCGAGCTCGTCGGCCGCCTCGAGCAGCTCGTCCATGGTGTGGCAGATCCGCGAGCGGGCGGACTCGCCGCCGACCCGCTCGACGACCTCCTTGAACTGCTGGCGGTCCTCGGCCTTGTTGATCGCCTCGAGGTTCGCGCCGATCATCTCGACGCCGAACTCCTCGAGGGTCCCGTTCTCGGCCAGGGCGATCGCGGCGTTCAGCGCGGTCTGCCCGCCGAGCGTCGGCAGGATCGCATCGGGCCGCTCCGCGGCGATGATCGAGCGGATGATGTCCGGGTCGATCGGCTCGATGTAGGTGGCGTCGGCGATCTCCGGGTCGGTCATGATCGTGGCCGGGTTGGAGTTGACCAGGATGACCCGCAGGCCCTCCTCGCGCAGGACGCGGCAGGCCTGGGTGCCGGAGTAGTCGAACTCCGCTGCCTGGCCGATGACGATCGGGCCGGAGCCGACGACGAGGACGGAGGAGATATCGGTACGGCGGGGCATCAGGACTCCTTGTCGGCGGAGGCGGCGCGGTGCGCGACGGCGAGCTCCACCAGTCGGTCGAAGAGGGGCGAGGCGTCGTGGGGGCCGCCGGCGGCCTCGGGGTGGTACTGGACGGAGAAGGCGGGGAGGTCGAGGCAGCGCAGCCCCTCGACCACGTCGTCGTTCAGGCCCACGTGCGAGACGACGACCCGGCCGTAGCGGCCCCCGTCATGGGGGGCGGTGTGCTCGCCCTCGAGCGGCACGTCGACGGCGAAGCCGTGGTTGTGCGCGGTGATCGCGACCTGGCCGGTCTCGCGGTCCTGAACGGGCTGGTTGATGCCGCGGTGACCGAACTTCAGCTTGTAGGTGTCGAAGCCGAGCGCCCGGCCCAGCAGCTGGTTGCCGAAGCAGATGCCGAAGAAGGGCACGCCTGCGTCGAGCACGCCGCGCAGCAGCTCGATCTGGGCGGTCGCGGCGGAGGGGTCGCCGGGGCCGTTGGAGAAGAAGACGGCGTCGGCACCGATCGCGAGGAGGTCCTCGAGCGAGGTCGTGGCGGGCAGCAGGTGCACGCGCAGGCCGCGGGCGAGCATGGAGCGCGGCGAGGCGCCCTTGATGCCGAGGTCCACGGCGGCGACGGTCGCGACCGCCTCGCCCTCGGGCTCGAGCACGACGGGCTGGGCGATCGTGACCTCCTCGACGAAGCTCGAGCCGGCCATCTGCGGCTGCTCGCGCACCTGGGCGAGCAGCTCCTCCTCAGAGGCCTCGAGGGCCTCTCCGGAGAAGATGCCGCCGCGGGCGGAGCCCTCCTCGCGCAGCCGACGGGTGAGCATGCGGGTGTCGATGTCGCTGATGCCGACCACGTCGCTGCTGATCAGGAGGTCGTCGAGGCTCTGCTCGGCGCGGAAGGACGAGGCGATGCGGCTCGCGTCGCGCACGGCGTAGCCGCGCACCCACACGCGGCGGGACTCCATGTCCTCGGCGTTCGCCCCGGTGTTGCCGATGTGCGGGGCGGTCTGCACGACGATCTGCCCGGCGTAGGAGGGGTCCGAGAGCGTCTCCTGGTAGCCGGTCATGCCGGTGGTGAAGACGACCTCGCCGAAGCGGGCGCCGCGGGCGCCGTAGGCGGAGCCGCGCAGCACGGTGCCGTCCTCGAGGATCAGCAGCGCGCGCTCGCGGCGCGCACGGCCCGAGGGCCTGGGGGTGGCGGGGGCGGGGGTGGTCATGAATGCTCCTTCCGGGAGAGCAGGAGGTCGTGGTCGGCGCGCCGGTCGAGGCGCAGGCCGGTGTCCAGGAGCTGGTCGCCGAGGCTCCAGCGGATGATCAGCAGGCCGTCGCCGCCGATGAACTTCCCCGCCATACCGGGCCCGGAGGTGACCTCCCGGACCGCCGCGGCGGGGATGGTGAGCGGCCCGGTGCCCTCGCGCTCGAGGTGCCAGGTGCCCTGCTCGCCGAGGCTGACCTCGGCGCGGGCGCGCTGTCCCAGGCGGTGGGCGACGACCCGCTCGAGCGGCTGCTCGGCGAGGACGGTGTCGACGTAGACCGCGCCGACGGGCCCGTGGACGGTGGCCTCGCCGAGCTCCTCGAGCGTCCGGACCGACGGGGCCGGCAGATGGGCCTGCGAGCGGCCCCGTCGGCGCCAGCCGAGCACCATCGCGCCGATCATCAGCGCGAACAGCACCGCCAGCAGGAGGACCGGGACGACCCGCCCGCTCACCTCTCCACCACCGCGCCGTCGCGCACGGTGGGTCGGCCGCCGAGCAGGGTGAGCCGGTTCGCGCCAGGCAGCTCGAGGCCCGCGAAGGGAGAGTTGCGGCCCTGGGAGGCGTGCTCGGCGGGGTCCGCGACCCGCACCGGGTGCGGGTCCCAGACGAGCAGATGGGCCGGCTCCCCCACCGCGACCGGTCGGCCGTGGTCCTGGTCGCGGCCGATCTCGGCGGGCTTCTCGGAGAGCACCCGGGCGACGTCGCGCCAGCTGAGGCGGCCCTCGTCGACCATCGTGGACTGGACCAGGGACAGCGCGGTCTCGAGACCGGTCATGCCCATCGCAGCCTGGTCCCACTCGCGGTCCTTGGCGTCCGCGGGATGGGGGGCGTGGTCGGTCGCGACGATGTCGATGGTCCCGTCGGCCAGGCCCTCGCGCACCGCCTCGACGTCCGCGGCGGTGCGCAGCGGCGGGTTGACCTTGAACACCGCGTCGAACTGGCGCACGTTCTCGTCGGTCAGCAGCAGGTGGTGCGGGGTGACCTCGGCGGTGACCGCGATGCCGCGCTGCTTGGCCCAGCGCACGATGTCCACGCTGCCGGCGGTCGAGAGGTGGCAGACGTGCAGGCGGGAGCCGACGTGATGGGCCAGCAGCACGTCGCGGGCGATGATCGACTCCTCGGCCACGGCCGGCCATCCGGTCAGCCCCAGCTCCGCCGAGACGAGCCCCTCGTGCATCTGGGCGCCCTCGGTCAGGCGCGGGTCCTGGGCGTGCTGGGCGATCACGCCGTCGAAGGACTTCACGTACTCCAGCGCGCGCCGCATCAGCACCGGGTCGTGCACGCACTTGCCGTCGTCGCTGAACACGCGGACGCGGGCGCGGGAGTTCGCCATCGCGTCGAGCTCGGCAAGGCGCTCGCCCTGGAGGCCCACGGTGACCGCGCCGACGGGGCGGACGGCGCACCAGCCGGCGGCCTCGCCGCGCATCGCGACCTGCTCGACCACGCCCGCGGTGTCCGCGACGGGGGTCGTGTTGGCCATGGCGTGCACGGCGGTGAAGCCGCCGCGGGCGGCGGCGCGGGTGCCGGTCTCGACGGTCTCGGCCTCCTCGCCGCCGGGCTCGCGCAGGTGGGTGTGGAGGTCGACCAGACCGGGGAGGATCACGCAGCCCTCGGCGTCGATCACCTCGACGCCGTCCGGCACCTCGAGCTCGCCGCCGATCGCGGCGATCCGGCCCTCGCGGATCAGGATGTCCTGCACGTCCTCGCCGTAGGGGCGACCGCCGCGCAGCAGCAGCGGGGCCGGGGAGCCGGTGGTGGCGGTGGTGGTGTCAGCGGTCACGGGGGGCCTCCCGGGCGTCGGTGGCGAGCAGGTGGTAGAGCACGGCCATGCGCACGAACACGCCGGAGGCGACCTGCTCGACGATGACGCTGCGCGGGGAGTCGGCGACGGAGCCGGCGATCTCGAAGCCGCGGTTCATCGGTCCGGGATGCATGACGATCGTGTGCTCGGGCAGGGAGGCGGCGCGGGCGGCGCTGAGCCCGTAGCGGCGGGAGTACTCCCCCGCCGTCGGGAAGAAGCCGCCGCCGACCATCCGCTCGTGCTGGACCCGCAGCATCATCACGGCGTCGGGACCGGCGGCGAGGGCCTGGTCGAGGTCATAGGAGATCTCGCACGGCCAGGCGGAGGCGCCGACGGGCACCAGCGCGGGCGGTGCCACGAGCGTGACGCGGGCGCCGAGCAGGGTCAGC
The DNA here is from genome assembly GCF_001293905.1 of Brachybacterium sp. SW0106-09. Lineage (NCBI taxonomy): Bacteria > Bacillati > Actinomycetota > Actinomycetes > Micrococcales > Dermabacteraceae > Brachybacterium > Brachybacterium sp. SW0106-09. The sequence continues at coordinate 90,466 of NZ_BCAK01000015.1, read as the reverse complement.
AGCAGCACGTTCGAGCGGGCGACGCGGGAGTGGAGCACGTCCCCGACGATCACGACGTGAAGGCCGTCGAGGCCCGCGTGCGGGTCGCCGGGCCGCAGGTGGCGGCGCATGGTGAAGGCGTCGAGCATCGCCTGGGTGGGATGCTCGTGCGCGCCGTCGCCGGCGTTGACGATGGGCTGGTCGATCCAGCCGGCGTGGGCGAGCAGGTGCGCCGCGCCGGAGGAGCCCGAGCGCACCACGACCGCGTCGGCGCCCATCGCCTGGAGGGTGAGCGCGGTGTCCTTCAGCGACTCGCCCTTGGAGATGCTCGAGCCCTTGGCGGAGAAGTTGATGACGTCGGCCGAGAGGCGCTTGGCCGCGGCCTCGAAGCTGATCCGGGTGCGGGTGGAGTCCTCGAAGAAGAGGTTCACGACGGTGGTGCCCACGAGGGTGGGCAGCTTGCGGATCGCGCGGGACTGGGTCTGGGCCATGTGCTCGGCGGTCGCGAGGACCTCGAGGGCCTCCTCGCGGCGGAGGTCCGCGATCGAGATGAAGTGCCTCATGCGCGCCCCTCCCCCGTCGTGCGGGCCGGGCGGACGATGTCCACCGCATCGGTGCCGTCGGTCTCCGTGAGCTGGACGTGCACGCGCTCGCTGCGCGAGGTGGGCAGGTTCTTGCCGACGTGGTCGGCGCGGATCGGCAGCTCGCGATGGCCGCGGTCCACGAGCACGGCCAGGCGCACGGCGGCGGGTCGGCCGATGGCGCTGAGCGCGTCGAGGGCGGCGCGGACGGTGCGGCCGGAGTAGAGCACGTCGTCGACGAGGACGACGGTGCGTCCGTCGATGCCGGCGGCGGGGATCCGGGTGGGGCTCGGCGCGCGGGTGGGATTGCTGCGCAGGTCGTCGCGGTACATGGTGATGTCGAGCGCGCCGTGCAGGTCGGCGAGGTCGGCGCCGTCGGGGCGGCCCTCGGCGCGGGCGATGAGCTCGGCGAGGCGGCGGGCGAGCGGCACGCCGCGGTGCGGGATGCCGAGCAGGACGAGGTCCTCGGCGCCGTGGTCGCTCTCGAGGATCTCGTGGGCGATGCGGGTCAGCGCGCGCCGGATCTCCTCGGGCCCGAGGACGCGGGAGCTCTCGGCTCCCCTCTCCAGGGCAGGGTCGGTGCTGGTCATGCGATGTTCTCCCTTCCACGCCTCACGGGACGTGTCGTTAAAGGGTCGGGTGCTCGTGCGAGCTGTGCCGAGTGTAGTCGGCAGGTGCGGGTCCGCCCCCGCCTGCCCGCCCCTCGGACGGGGACGCGCCCGGCGGGGGCGGAGGGGACTGCGAAGGGTCCGGTCCTGCTCAGCCGAGCAGGCCGCGCACGTCCACGAGCCGCTGCAGCAGGCCGTTGACGAAGCGCGGGGAGTCGTCGGTCGAGAGGACCTCGGCGATCTTGGTGTACTCGCCGATGATCGCGCCGCGCGCGCCGGGCTCCTCGCCGTGCAGCACCTCGGCGGCGCCGAGGCGCAGGATCGCGCGGTCCACCGCGGGCATGCGGTGCAGCGGCCAGTCGCGGGAGTGCGTGGAGAGGTCCTCGTCGATGTCGACGGCGTGCGGGGCGTAGAGCTCGACCAGGGCGCGGGAGCGCTCGGGCAGCGGGGTCTGCGCGGCCGTGCGACGGAGCCGCTCGGCGAGCACGTCGAGCACGTCGGCCTGCTTGGCGTCGGCCTCGAAGAGCACGTCCAGGGCGCGGATCCGGTCGCGGGAGCGTCCGTGGAGCCGGTCCGCGGCGGCCGGGACGGTCCGCTCGAGCTCGACCTCCGCCCCCTCCCGGGTGGGGAGGGGGAGGCCGGTGGGGCGCGGGGCGGACCGGTCGTCGGCGCCCTGCGGGGTCGAGCCTCGGGTCACTTCACGCGCTCGAGGTAGTCGCCGCTGCGGGTGTCGACCTTGACGCTGTCGCCCTCGTTGAGGAACAGCGGGACCTGGATCTCACGGCCGGTGGTCAGGCGCGCGGGCTTGGTGCCGCCGCTGGAGCGGTCGCCCTGCAGGCCGGGCTCGGTGAACTCGATCTCGAGCACCACGGAGGCGGGCAGCTCGACGAAGAGCGCGTTGCCCTCGTGGAAGGCGATGACGACGTCCTGGCCCTCGACCATGAAGTCCTTGGTGTCGCCCACGACTTCCTCGGTGAGGCTGGTCTGCTCCCAGTTCGAGGTGTCCATGAAGACGTACATGTCGCCGTCGAGATAGGAGAACTGCATGTCGCGGCGGTCCACGGTGGCCGTCTCGACCTTCACGCCGGCGTTGAAGGTCTTGTCCACGCCCTTGCCGGACAGGACGTTCTTGAGCTTGGTGCGCACGAAGGCGGGTCCCTTGCCGGGCTTGACGTGCTGGAACTCGACCACGCTCCAGAGCTGCTGGTCGATGACCAGCACCATTCCGTTCTTGAGGTCGTTCGTCGTCGCCATGGGTCTCCTCGGTTGTCGTCGGGGCGGCCCCAGGATAGCGCGCGGCGCCCCCGCCCTCGGGGGCGGGGCCGGACTCAGCGGGTCGACGTGAGGTCGATCATGCTCAGCAGTCGCACGGCGAGCGGATGGGCGGCGCTCTCCTCGCGCCAGCCGCTGGTCTTCACGGCGCGGGAGACGGTCTGCTGGGTGACGCCGAGGCGCTCGGCGAGGACGGCCTGGGTGGCCGTCGGATCCTCACGCAGCTCGTGCACGGGCTGCCACTGGCCGCGGCTGCGGGCGCGGATCATCCAGCCGATCAGCCGCAGCACGGCCTCGACGTCGGCGGCGGTGTCGGCGTGGCGGGGATCGGCGGCGCGGACGGCGAGAGGGACCTGGGAGGTGGTCGACGCCGCGGCCACGGCGCTCCGAGCGGCCTCGACGGCGGGGCCGGAGAGCTCGCGGACCGAGCCGGGCAGCGGCCCCGGCACCGTGCCGATCCCGAGGCCGACGGCCGTGCTCCCCACCTCGAGCGCCCGCAGCATCGCCTCGAGCGCGGTCTCCCCTCGGGAGGCGAGGACGAGCGCGTCCGGGCCGGCGGTCCGCTCCGGGGCGAGCGGCAGCTCGAGACCCTCGAGGGCCTCGAGCAGAGCGGGGACGGGGTCGCCGGCGGCGCGGCCGTGGCCGGGGCGACCGGAGAGGGAGAGGACGAACACGGAGGCCTTTCACAGCGGATATCAGGTGTCCGCCACACTACGCGCTGTCCGTGCCGTCCTCGGGCGCGGCGCGCCGCGCAGGGACGGGCGCGGGAGTCGGCCTCAGTCCTCCAGCGCCGCGGCGTTCGCGATCTCCCGCCGATGGTCCTCGGCGGCTCGACGCGCGAGCTCCGTCCCCTGCGCCTCGTCGAGGGTGAGGCTCTCGCCCATGGCGACCTCGAGGACATGATCTCGAAGTCGGCCATAGCCGGCTGCCTCCTGGGGTCGGCCCTTGACCGCTCCCTGCGTCGAACCGAGGACGATCCGGCGCTGGAAGAGCACGACGATGACGATGTACGGGGTCGGCTTCGGCGAGCCGACACCGTGCGAGCCGCAGGCCGCGAGCGTTGCCCCCGGGGCCGCGGCGAGCGTGGGGAGGGCCGGGGAGCGACGCCGCCTCAGGCGAGCTCGATGAGCTCCTGGTACTCGGCGTTCCAGAGGTCCTCGACGGCGTCGGGCATCATCAGCACCCGCTCGGGATCGAGCGCCGCGACGGCGCCGGGGTCGTGGGAGACCAGCACGACGGCGCCCTCGAAGTTCGCCAGCGCCCCGAGGATCTCCTCGCGACTGGCGGGGTCGAGGTTGTTCGTCGGCTCGTCGAGCAGCAGCACGTTGGCGCTGGAGACGACGAGCGCGGCCAGGGCGAGGCGGGTCTTCTCCCCGCCGGAGAGCACCCGGGCGGGCTTGTGCACGTCGTCGCCCGTGAACAGGAAGGAGCCGAGGATCTTGCGGGCCTCGACCTCGGGCAGCTCGTAGGCCGCCGTCATCATGTTCTCCAGCACGGTCCGGTCCAGGTCCAGGGTCTCGTGCTCCTGGGCGTAGTAGCCGATGCGCAGGCCGTGGCCGGGGAGGATCCGGCCGGTGTCCGGCGCGTCGACGCCGCCGAGGATCCGCAGCAGAGTGGTCTTGCCCGCGCCGTTCAGGCCGATGATGACCACGCGCGAGCCGCGGTCGATCGCCAGGTCCACGCCGGTGAAGATCTCGAGGCTGCCGTAGGACTTCGAGAGGTCCTCGGCCATCAGCGGGGTCTTGCCGCAGGGGGCCGGCTTCGGGAAGCGCAGCGAGGCGACGCGGTCGGTCTGCCGCTCCCCCTCGACCCCGTCGAGCATCCGCTCGGCCCGCTTCAGCATGTTCTGCGCGGCGACGGCCTTGGTGGCCTTCGCGCGCATCTTCTCCGCCTGGGCGGTGAGCTGGGTGGCCTTCTTCTCGGCGTTGGCGCGCTCGCGCCTGCGGCGCTTCTCGTCGTCCTCGCGCTGGCGCAGGTACTGCTTCCAGCCCATGTTGTAGATGTCGATCGCGGAGCGGTTCGCGTCGAGGTAGAAGACCTTGTTCACGACCTGCTCGACGAGCTCGACGTCGTGGCTGATGACGATCAGTCCGCCGCGGTAGCTCATCAGGTACTCGCGCAGCCACACGATCGAGTCGTGGTCGAGGTGGTTCGTCGGCTCGTCGAGGATCATCGTGGAGGCCTGCGAGAACAGGATCCGGGCGAGCTCGACGCGACGCCGCTGACCGCCGGAGAGGGTGCCGAGCTCCTGTTCGAGCAGCCGGTTGGGCAGGCCGAGGTTCGCGGCCATCCGCTTGGCCTCGGCCTCGGCCGCGTAGCCGCCGGCGGCGTCGAGCTCGGCCTCCAGGCGCGGGTACCGGTTCATGGCCTTCTCGCGGCGGGCCTCGGTGAGGGACATGTCCCCCATCTCCTCCTCGGCGCGGCGCAGCTTCCTCAGGATCCCGTCGAGCCCGCGGGCGGAGAGGATCCGGGCGAGCACCGGCTCGGTGTCCTCGCCGCTGTGGGTGTCCTGCGGGAGATAGCCGAGCTCGCCGGAGACCTCGACGCTGCCCTCGCTGGGGTCCAGCGTGCCGGAGAGGACCTTGGTCAGCGTGGTCTTGCCGGCGCCGTTGCGACCCACCAGGCCGATCCGGTCGCCGTCGGTGACCTGGAAGGAGACGTCGCTCATGAGCAGCCGGGCGCCGACGCGGATGGCGAGGTCGTGCACGGTGATCACGGGTGGGACTCCTCTTCGGACGGGGACGGCCCGGAGGAGGGCCGGATCGAGTCTAGGGCCGAGGCGCCGAACGGTCGCCCGGATTCCCGCCGACGGTGCCGGGGGACACATCCGCAGGCTCCCCCGCACGGCCGACGAGGTGTCATCCTGGGGGCGGTGGCCGTGACCGCGGCCAGGGAGCTCAGCAGAGAGGCTGGACACATGCGCATCGGGGTGCCCTGCGAGGTCAAGAACAACGAGAACAGGGTGGGCCTGGGCGCCGCCGGCGTGCACGAGCTGGTGATGCACGGCCACGAGGTGATCGTCGAGAGCGGCGCGGGCCTCGGCTCCCGCGTGAGCGACGAGGACTACGCCGCCGCGGGAGCGACCCTGCTGCCGACGGCCGACGAGGTCTGGGCGCAGGCCGAGATGATCGTGAAGGTGAAGGAGCCGCTGCCCGAGGAGTACGGACGCCTGAGGAAGGGCCAGATCCTCTTCACCTATCTGCACCTCGCGGCGGACCGGGAGCTCACCGAGGCGCTGCTCGCCTCCGGCACGACTGCCATCGCCTACGAGACCGTCCAGCTCCCCGACCGCTCCCTGCCGCTGCTGGCGCCGATGAGCGCGATCGCGGGCCGGCTCGCCGCACAGGTCGGCGCCTACCACCTGATGGCGCCGCTGGGCGGCGGCGGGGTGCTGATGGGCGGGGTACCCGGGACCTCGGAGGCGAACGTGCTCGTCCTCGGCGGCGGCGTCGTCGGCGAGCAGGCGGCGATGATGGCGCACGGGCTGCACGCGAACGTCACCGTGATGGACGTGAACGTCTCCCGGCTCTCCCAGATCGCGACGATGCACCACGGCGGGATCCTCACCCGCTACTCGACCGCCCTCGACCTCTCCAAGCAGATCGAGCGGGCGGACGTCGTCGTCGGCTCGGTGCTGATCCCCGGCAAGCGCGCCCCGAAGCTCGTCACCGACGAGATGGTCTCCCGGATGAAGCCGGGCTCGGTGCTGGTCGACGTCGCGATCGACCAGGGCGGCTGCTTCGAGAACTCCCGCCCCACCACGCACGACGACCCGACCTTCCAGGTGCACGACGCGATCTACTACTGCGTGGCGAACATGCCCGGCTCCGTGCCGGTCACGGCGACGGCGGCGCTGAACAACGCGACCCTCCCCTACGTGCTGAAGCTCGCGGGCGCGGGCTGGCAGGACGCGCTGCGGGCCGACGAGGCGCTCGCGAAGGGCCTGCACACCCACGAGGGCGCCCTCGCCCATGCCGGCACGGCCGAGGCGCACGGCCTCGAGCTCACGCGGACGGCGACGCTGCTCGGCTGACGCCGGCTCGGGGGCCCGCCCCGTCCGCAGCGAAGAGACCCCCTGCCCCGCGCTCGCGGGTCAGGGGGTCTCTCGTGCCGGCTCAGAGGGTGAGGCGGCTCAGAGGTTGAAGCCGATGGCGCGCAGCTGCTCGCGGCCGTCCTCGGTGATCTTCTCCATGCCCCACGGCGGCATCCACACCCAGTTGATGCGGTGGGTCTCGGTGATGGGGTCCAGCACCGCGAAGGTCTGCTCCTCGAGCACGTCCGTCAGCGGGCAGGCGGCGGAGGTGAGGGTCATGTCGATCACGGCGTTGCCGTCCTCGACGGTCACCCCGTAGACGAGGCCCAGGTCGACGACGTTGATCCCGAGCTCGGGATCGATGACGTCCTTCATCGCCTCGGTGACGTCCTCGGCGCTCACGGTCGAGGCCGGGGTCTGCTGGTCGGTCATGGTGTCCTCCCGGAAGGGGTGCGGGACTGCTCCCGCAGGGGTGCGGACGGGGCTCGTCGGGCCGTCCCCGGACGTGCTGTCCGGGACGGTCCGCGGCGGGTCCCGCGGTGCGGCCGTCCCGCCCCGCGCGGGTGCGGGGCGGGAGGGCCGGCGGCATCAGGCGCCGACGAGGAAGCGGTCGTAGCCCTCGGCCTCGAGACGCTCGGCCAGCTCGGGACCGCCCTGCTCGGCGATCTTCCCGTTCACGAAGACGTGGACGAAGTCCGGCTTCACGTACTGCAGGATGCGGGTGTAGTGGGTGATCAGCATGATGCCGACCTCGGTGTTCTCCTTGGCGCGGTTGACGCCTTCGGAGACCACGCGCAGCGCGTCGACGTCGAGGCCGGAGTCGGTCTCGTCGAGCACGGCGATGGAGGGCTTCAGCAGCTGCATCTGGAGGATCTCGTGGCGCTTCTTCTCGCCGCCGGAGAAGCCCTCGTTGACGTTGCGCTCGGCGAAGACCGGGTCCATCTTGAGGTCGTCCATGGCGCCCTTGACGTCCTTGACCCAGGTGCGCAGCGAGGGGGCCTCGCCGTCGATCGCGGTCTTGGCGGTGCGCAGGAAGTTCGAGACGGTCACGCCGGGGACCTCGACGGGGTACTGCATGGCGAGGAAGAGGCCGGCGCGGGCGCGCTCGTCGACGCTCATCTCGAGCACGTCCTCGCCGTCGAGGAGGACCTCGCCGCCGGTGATCTCGTACTTGGGGTGGCCGGCGATGGCGTAGGCGAGGGTGGACTTGCCCGAGCCGTTGGGGCCCATGATCGCGTGGGTCTCGCCGCCCTTGATGGTGAGGTCGACGCCCTTGAGGATCTCCTTGGTGCCCTCAGGGGTCTCGACGGTGGCGTGGAGGTTCTTGATCTCCAGGATCGACATGTGGGGTTCTCCTTGACCAGGAAGCTGGTGGATTCGTGGGGCTGGGGGCGGGCGTCGGGGACGACGCCCAGGTGTCAGGTGGCGGGAGCCTCGGAGGGATCCACGAGGATCTCGCCGCTGCTCTCGTCGATGCGCACGGGGAACACCCGCACGGGCAGGACGGCCGGGAGCTGCAGGGGACGACCGGTGACGAGGTCGAACTGGCTGCCGTGCTTCCAGCACTCGATGGTGCATCCCTCGACGTCGCCGTCGCTCAGCGCGATCTCGTCGTGCGAGCAGAGGTCCTCGAGGGCGTGGACGCCGCCGTCCTCGTCGCGCACCAGGGCGATCTCGATCCCGCCGGCGACGACGTCGATCGCCTCGCCGGGGGCGAGGTCGGCCAGGGCGGCGACGGGGACGAAGGCGTCCGACATCAGTTCATGCTCCGTGCGAGCTCGTCCTCGATCGCGGCCGAGAGGCGCTCGCGCACCTCGGGCACGTCGATCTGCTGGATGATCTCGGCGAAGAAGCCGCGCACGACCAGACGGCGCGCCTCGATCTCCGGGATGCCGCGAGCGCGCAGGTAGAACAGCTGCTCGTCGTCGAAGCGCCCGGTGGCGGCGGCGTGGCCGGCGCCCTCGATCTCGCCCGTCTCGATCTCCAGGTTCGGCACCGAGTCGGCGCGGGCGCCCTCGGTGAGCACCAGGTTGCGGTTGAGCTCGTAGGTGTTGGTGCCCTCGGCCTCCTTGCGGATCAGCACGTCGCCGACCCACACGGACCGTGCGCCCTTGCCCTGCAGCGCGCCCTTGTAGGCGACGTTGGAGGTGCAGTTCGGGGCGCTGTGGTCGATGAACAGGCGGTTCTCGAAGAACTGGCCCTCGTCGGAGAAGTAGAGGCCCAGCTTCTCGATCTCGCCGCCAGGGGCGGCGTACTCGCCGATCGAGTTCAGGCGCACCGCGCTGCCGCCGAGGGTGACCGCGACGTGCTTCAGGCGCGCGTCGCGGCCCACGCGGGCGTGGTGCTGCGCGATGTGCACCGCGTCGTCGTCCCAGTCGTGGACGGTGATGACCGTCATCTGCGCGTTGTCGCCGACGAGGATCTCCACGTCCTGCGCGTACTGCGCCGAGCCGGTGTGGTTCAGCACCACGATCGAGGAGGAGGACTCCTGCGCCTCGATCACGAGGTGCGCGTTGGCGCGACGGTCCGCGCCGCGGCCGGTGATGTCCACGCGGAACGGCGCGTCGTAGGCGGCGTTCTTGGCGGCGACCAGGTGCAGCGCCTGCTCGGTGCGGGCGGAGGCGATCGCGGTGGGCAGATCCTCGGGCACCAGCACGCTGCCGCGGGGCGCCTGGCCGGGGGCGAGCGTCGAGGGCTCCGGGGCGCTCTCGGGCACGGTCACGGCGTAGTCGACGGCGGGGTCGCCCTCGCGGTCGTCGGTGGCGGCGTCCTCGAAGAGGGCGGAGAAGCGACGCAGCGGGGTGAAGCGCCACTCCTCGATGTCGCTCTTGGGCACGGCGTGGTCGGCGACCTCGAAGGAGCGCAGTCGCGCGCCGCGGTTCAGCGCGGCGTGGGCGGCGGAGACCTCCTGGCCCGGCAGGCTCAGGTTCTCCTCCTCCAGCTCAGGCGCGGCCGTCGTGTCGGCGCCCTCCAGGGCCTCTCCGGCGGCGACGGGCGCGGCGCCGGCCGCATGGCCCACGGCCTCGTTGGTGCTCGGGTCCCCGGCGCTCTCGGCACCCTTCACATCAGTGGTCGTCATCAGCCGACTGCTCCTTCCATCTGCAGCTCGATCAGGCGGTTCAGCTCGAGGGCGTACTCCATCGGGAGCTCGCGGGCGATGGGCTCGATGAAGCCGCGCACGATCATCGCCATCGCCTCGGTCTCCTCCATGCCGCGGCTCATCAGGTAGAAGAGCTGCTCCTCGGAGACCTTGGAGACGGTGGCCTCGTGGCCCATCTGGACGTCGTCGACGCGCACGTCGACGTAGGGGTAGGTGTCGGTGCGCGAGATCTGGTCCACCAGCAGCGCGTCGCACAGCACGGTCGAGGCGGAGTGCTCGGCACCGGGCATGACCTGGACCAGGCCGCGGTAGGAGGAGCGGCCGCCGCCGCGCGAGACCGACTTGGAGACGATCGAGCTCGAGGTGTGCGGCGCCATGTGCACCATCTTCGAGCCGGTGTCCTGGTTCTGGCCCTCGCCGGCGAAGGCGACGGAGAGGGTCTCGCCGCGGGCGTGCTCGCCCATCAGCCAGACGGCCGGGTACTTCATGGTGACCTTGGAGCCGATGTTGCCGTCGACCCACTCCATGACGCCGCCCTGCTCGACCGTGGTGCGCTTGGTGACCAGGTTGTAGACGTTGTTCGACCAGTTCTGGATGGTCGTGTAGCGGACGCGGGCGTCCTTCTTCACGACGATCTCGACGACGGCGCTGTGCAGCGAGTCGGACTTGTAGATCGGCGCGGTGCAGCCCTCGACGTAGTGCACGTAGGAGCCCTCGTCGGCGATGATCAGCGTGCGCTCGAACTGGCCCATGTTCTCGGTGTTGATCCGGAAGTAGGCCTGCAGCGGGATCTCGACGTGCACGCCCTTGGGGACGTAGACGAAGGAGCCGCCGGACCACACGGCGGTGTTCAGCGCGGAGAACTTGTTGTCGCCCGAGGGGATGACGGTGCCGAAGTACTCCTTGAACAGCTCCGGGTGCTCCTTGAGCGCCGTGTCGGTGTCCAGGAAGATGACGCCCTGCTCCTCCAGGTCCTCGCGGATCTGGTGGTAGACGACCTCGGACTCGTACTGCGCGGCGACGCCGGCGACGAGGCGCTGCTTCTCGGCCTCGGGGATGCCGAGGCGGTCGTAGGTCTCCTTGATGTCCTCGGGCAGGTCGTTCCAGTCGGTGACCTGCTTCTCGGTGGAGCGGACGAAGTACTTGATGTCGTCGAAGGCGATGCCGGAGAGGTCCGGGCCCCAGGTGGGCAGCGGCTTCTTCTCGAAGAGCTTGAGCGCCTTCAGCCGGCGCTCGAGCATCCACTCGGGCTCGTCCTTGCGTGCGGAGATGTCGCGCACGACGTCCTCGGACAGGCCGCGGCGCGCGCTGGCCCCGGCCGAGTCCTCGTCGTGCCATCCGAAGGCGTAGTTGCCGATCGAATCGATGATCTCGTCCTGTGAGAGCTTCTCGGGTGCGCTCGTCATGGTGTCCTTCCCTCGGTGAGCGGAATGTGGGTCGTGCAGACGTGAGCCCCCTGCGCCAGGGTGGCCAGGCGCTGGACGGGGGCCCCGATGATGCGGGAGATGACGCGGGTCTCGGCCTCGCACAGCTCCGGGTGGTCGGCGGCCACGTCGAGGACGGGGCAGCGGCCGTGGCAGAGCTGCGCGGTGACGAGGCTACGCGGCCCGGCGCCGCCCTCGCGACGGGCCGCCGGCAGCGGGACGTGCAGCGGGCGGACGGTGGTGGCGTAGCCGCGCTCGGTGAGCAGCTGCGAGAGCAGCTCGAGCCGCTCGGCGGTGCCCACCGGCTCCCCGGTCTCCGCCTCGAGGCGGTCGACCCGTTCGTCGAGCCGCTGCTCCCAGTCGGAGATCCGCCGCTCCGCGAGGGCGGTCACCGCCTCGTCGCCGCCGCGGCGGGCGAGCTCGTCGACCGCCATCACGGCCAGCTCGTCGTAGCCGGCGGCGAAGTCCTCATGCGCCGACGGCGAGAGCACGAAGGTCTTGCTGGGGCGTCCGCGGCCGCGATGGGCCACGGGCACCTCGTGCTCGGCGATGGTCCCCTCCGCCTCGAGCGCCGCGAGATGGCGGCGCACGGCGGCGCTGGTGAGGCCGAAGCGCTCGGCGAGCTGCCGGGCGGTGATGGGCCCGTGGGTGGAGATCGCCTCGACGAGGCGATCGCGCGTGGTCGGCTCGGACTTCGCCGCGAGCTCCTGCGCATCCTGCTCGGCCATCCTGCACCTCCCTTCTCGACCACCTAGATTTTACAACAGGACTCTTTCCAAATACTGCCCGAGTCCTGTGCGCCCGGCCACGAAGGGTGCCCTTACCTGCGACGTCGCGCAGGGAGGGGCGGATCGCGCTCCCCCACACATGGTGCACGACGTGGGTGCGGAGCGCACCCCGGGCCCCTCTCGGCGCGCCGTCGACCGCCGCCCCCGAGAGGCTTCCATCTAGTATCGATTTCAACTAACATGGCAGCGACGCCGCCGACACGAAGGGACCCCACGATGAACGAGACCGCCCCCGACTCCACGGACGCCGCCGCCGAGCGGCACTCGACCCGCGGCGCCTACGTCTCCGCCGGCAAGGGCTTCGACCGCGACATGAACTACATCGACGACCGGATCACCCGCGACGGCCGCGACGGCTGGCCCGTCGAGGCCGGGCGCTACCGGCTGATCGCCGCCCGCGCCTGCCCGTGGGCCAACCGCACCCTGATCTCCCGTCGTCTGCTGGGCCTGGAGGACGTGATCTCGGTGGGCATGCCCGGCCCCACCCATGACAAGCGCTCCTGGACCTTCGACCTCGACCCCGGCGAGGTGGATCCCGTGCTCGGCTACGAGCGCCTGCAGCAGGCCTACTTCGCGCGCTTTCCCGACTACCCGCGCGGCATCACCGTCCCGGCCGTCGTGGACGTGCCCACCAGGGCCGTCGTGACCAACGACTTCCAGCGGATCACCCTCGACTTCGCGACCGAGTGGGCCGAGCACCACCGCGCCGGCGCCCCGGACCTCTACCCCGAGGCGCAGCGCGAGGAGATCGACGCGCTGAACAAGTGGATGCTCCACCGGGTCAACAACGGCGTGTACAAGGTCGGCTTCGCCGGCTCGCAGGAGGACTACGAGCGCGAGTACGCGCTCCTCTGGGAGGCCCTCGACGAGCTCGAGGAGCGCCTGGGCCGCAGCCGCTACCTCATGGGCCCCTCGATCACCGAGGCCGATGTGCGCCTGTTCCCCACGCTGATCCGCTTCGACCCCGTCTACCACGGCCACTTCAAGGCCAACCGGCAGACCCTCGCCTCGATGCCGAACCTTTGGAACTACACCAAGGACCTGTTCCAGACCCCGGGCTTCGGCGACACGGTCGACTTCGCGCAGATCAAGCGGCACTACTACTACGTGCACGAGGACATCAACCCCACGCAGATCGTCCCCGCCGGCCCGGCGCTCGAGCCGCTGCTGGAGGCGCACGACCGCGACCGCTTCGAGACCGACACCTGGGGCCCCGGCGGCATCGCTCCCGAGGCGCCGCTCGCCGCGGAGGTCGTCGACCCGTCGCACACACCGCTGCACGTCACCGGGCGCTGAGCCCGGCACGGCCAGGGTGAGGTCTCGCCCACCTCGCCCGGCCCGGACGCGGCGCCGTCCCCGGCCAGGCGCCGCGTCCGGCCTACGATGGGGCGGCCATGGACGACCACTCCCCTGCCCTCGTCGCGACCGACCTCGCCCACTCCTACGGCGCCGTGCGCGCCCTCGACGGCCTGAGCCTGACCGCGGAGCGCGGCGAGGTCACCGCGCTGCTCGGCCCCAACGGCGCCGGCAAGACCACCGCCGTCTCCTGCGCGACCGGTCTGCTGCGCCCCGATGCCGGCAGCGTGCGCGTGCTCGGCACCGACCCCTGGCGCGCGAGCCCCGAGCACCGCGCCCGGGTGGGCGTGATGATCCAGGACGGCGGCCTCGCCTCGGGCGCGACGGCGATGCAGCTGCTGCGCTACGGGGCGAGCCTGCACGCCGCCCCGCTCGACGTCGACGAGGTCGCCGCCCATCTCGGCATCGACGAGTTCGCCCGCACCCTCGTGCGGCGCCTCTCCGGAGGCCAGCGCCAGCGGCTCGCCCTGGCGCTGGCGATCATCGGCCGACCCGACCTCGTCTTCCTCGACGAGCCGACCGCCGGGATGGATCCCTCGATCCGGCGCCGGGTGCGCGAGCTGATCCGGGGGCTGGCCCGCACCGGCACCGCCGTCGTGCTCACCACCCATCTGATGGACGACGTGGTCGGGCTCGCGGACGCGGTGCGAGTGATCTCCCGCGGCCGCGTGCTCGCCTCCGGCAGCGTGCAGGAGGTGGTCCGCGAGCATCGCGGGCCGGGCGGCGGCGTGACCCTCCGGGCGACCGCGAGCGGCGTCGCCCCCGACGCCGTGCCCGCCCTCGAGCAGTCCCTGCACGAGGCCGCCGCCCGTCACGACGCCCGCCTTGAGGTCTCCAGCGCCGCGGCCGCTGACCTCGAGGCGGTGCTGCTGGACCTGATGGACCGCGACGCCCCCGGGGTCGAGGACGCCGGGAGCACGACCCGCCACGACGACGCCCCCGGCGCAGGAGCCGCCCGATGAGCGCCGCCGCCCCGTCGACCTCCCCCGCCGCCTCCGGCGGCTCCGCCGCCGCGCCGCGCGTGCCGCGTCCCGCGCGGGCGCTGCGCCGCATCCTCTCCCACGCCCGGCTCGAGACCCGCGTGCTGCTCTCCAACGGGGAGCAGCTCATGGTCGCGATCGCCCTGCCGGCGATGGTGATGGTGGGGCTGTGGCTGCTGCCCGTCGGCCGGCTCGAGGGCGCTCCCGCGATCGACACCGCGGTCGCCGCGACCTTCGCGACCGCGCTGATCTCGACCTCCTTCACCTCGCAGGCGATCATGACCGGCTTCGACCGTCGCAACGGCGTGCTGCGCTGGATCGCGACGACGCCGCTGGGGCGCAGCGGCTATCTCGCCGGGAAGATCCTCGCCACCCTCACCACCCACGTGCTGCAGGTGGTCGTGCTCGGGGTGCTGGGCCTGGTCCTGGGCTGGCGGCCGGAGCTCGCCGGCCTCGCGGCGCTCGTCCCCGTCTGGCTGGTGGGGACGGTGGCCTTCGGGGCGCTCGGCCTGCTGGTCGCGGGGCTGCTGCGCACCGAGGCGGTGCTGGCGGTGGCGAACCTCGTGTTCGTGCTGCTCGTCGCGGTCGGCGGCGTCGCCTTCCCCACCACCTCGTTCCCGCGGATCCTCGGCGGGCTCGCGGACCTGCTGCCCTCGGGCGCGCTCGGAGAGCTGATGCGGGCCTGCCTCGCGGGCGGTCCGTTCTCCCCCGGCTCCGCCGTGGTGCTGCTGCTGTGGGCCGCGGCAGGGGTCGCGGCCGTCGTGCGCTGGTTCCGCTGGACGGATGCCTGAGCCGCCTCGCACGAGCCCGACGCCGGGCCCCGGTCCCGGAGCCCCTGTTCGGCCGCTCGGCCGTCCCGGGCGACCGCCGAGTCCTCACGATGCGGGATCCCTCGCATCCGCACCCGGAGTCCAGGCGGCCCTCGGCCGCGGAACCTAGACTGCTGGGCATGTCCTCGCCTGCCCTCTCCGCCGAGCGCTCACCCGAGCGCCACGGGCGGATCACCACCCTGCCCGACCGACGTCTGACCTCCTGGGGGCCGCAGCGGCGCGCACGTCTCGCCGCCATCGCTATCTGGGGCAACCTGATCTGCCAGATGGGGATCATCCTCTCGGGTGGCGCGGTGCGTCTGACGGGCAGCGGACTGGGCTGCTCCTCCTGGCCGCACTGCGAGCCGGGGAACTTCACCCCGGAGCTGACGCTCGAGGCCGGGATCCACCCCTTCGTCGAGTTCGGCAACCGCACCCTCACGGGCGTGCTGAGCGTCTTCGCGATCGCCGTGCTGCTGGTGACCTACCGCTGGCTCGCGCACAAGGGCCGCGGATTCCGGATGCTCGCCTGGGTGCCGCTGATCGGCACGGGCGTGCAGGCCCTGCTCGGCGCGTTCGTGGTGTGGTTCCATCTCCACCCGGGCCTGGTCAGCCCGCACTTCCTCATCTCCCCCGTGCTCGGCGCGCTCTCGACGGTGCTGCTGGTGCGGCTGTACGACGGCGACTCGCACGTGCGCCTCGCGGTCCCGCCGCGCCTGGTGGCGCTCTACGTCCCGCTGGCGGCGGTGGGCTTCGTGGTGCTGGTGCTCGGCACTCTGGTCACCGGCACCGGCCCGCACTCGGGCGATGCCGGGGACGTCACCCGCCTGATGTTCTCCCCGGTCGTGATCACCCGGGTCCACGCCGTCGCGGTCTACCTCTTCCTCGCCCTGCTGATCGCGATGCTGGTCGTCCTCCACCGCTCGGGTGCCCGCCGCGAGGCCCGCACCGCGGCCTGGTGGCTGCTCGCGGCGACCCTCGCGCAGGGCGCGGTCGGCTACATCCAGTACTTCACCGGGCTGCCCGAGCTGGTCGTCTTCGGCCACCTGCTCGGCGCCGCCGTGTTCGCACCGATGATCGCCTGGGTCGGGGCCCGGCTGGTCACCTGGCAGGAGGCACGATGATCCTCGGACGCCGTCGCCGCAGCTCGACCCAGGAGCTGCCCACCACCGAGCAGGCACGTCCGGCCGGCGAGTTCGTCGCCTCCGTGCTCTCGCACCTGCGGCAGGTCGTGGACGTGGGCTGGAACCTGCTGGACGTCGACGCGGAGGCGCATCGCCTGATCCGCGAGGCGGGGGCGACCAGCTGCTACATCGACTACCACCCCGTCTTCGGCGCCTCCCCCTTCGGGTACGTCATCTGCACCTCGCTGAACGAGGGCGTGCTCCACGGCCGCCCCTACGACCGGGTGCTCGAGGACGGGGACCTGCTCTCCCTCGACTTCGCCGTCTCGGTGGAGGGCTGGGTGGCGGACTCGTGCCTGACGATCCCCGTCGGCACCCCGCACGCGGAGGACCTCCAGCTGATCCGCGACACCGAGCAGGTGATGTGGGCCGGGATCGACCAGGTCACCGCCGGCGCCACCGTCGGCGACATCGGCTTCGCGGTGATGAACGAG
Source organism: Brachybacterium sp. SW0106-09 (assembly GCF_001293905.1). Classification (NCBI taxonomy): domain Bacteria; kingdom Bacillati; phylum Actinomycetota; class Actinomycetes; order Micrococcales; family Dermabacteraceae; genus Brachybacterium; species Brachybacterium sp. SW0106-09. The sequence continues at coordinate 73,918 of NZ_BCAK01000015.1, read as the reverse complement.
GCGACCTCGCTCGGCTACTCGATCAACGACCGCTTCGGCGGCCACGGCGTGGGGCGCACGATGCACGAGGCCCCCTTCGTCCCCAACCACGGCACCCCCGGCGGCGGCGCCGAGCTCGTGGCCGGGCAGCTGATCACCGTGGAGCCGTTCCTGGTGCCGACCACCTCCGAGCTCGTCGTCGACGAGCGGGACGGCTGGACGCAGCTGGCGGCCGACGGCTCCCGCGGCGCGCACTCGGAGCACACCCTGCAGGTCACCGACGGCGCGCCGATCGTCCTCACGGCGCGGGCCGACGACCCTGCTCCGCGCAGCTCGCTGGGCTGAGAGCCCCTGCGGACGCTCCGTTCCGCGGTGCTCACCGCGTCGGCGGCACGGCGTCCTCGTATCCGGCCCACGACACCCGCCGCGTCAGAGCGACGGTGCCCGCGGGTCGTCACCGAGCAGCGCGACTCCGGGGATCGTGTCTCGGAGCAGGCCGACTCAGCGCAGCGCGATTCAGAGCAGCGCGTCGAGGCTCCTCGCGATCCCGGGCACGTCCAGGACCTGGTCGGCGAGGATCGCGTCGCGCTTGCCGTGGGCGAGGAACTCGAGGTCCACGCCCAGGCAGTGCACGACGGGGCCCGGCTGCGCCGGGGTCGCCCGTCGGCCGAGCCGCAGTGCGAGCGCGGCACCGATCCCCCGCTCCGCGAGGCCGTCCTCGAGGGTGAGCACCCCGCGGGCGCCGGCGGCGAGGTCCAGCAGCTCCTCGCCCAGCGGCAGCGCCCGGACCGGATCGAGCACGACCACGTTCGCCGCGGGACGGGACGCCGCGATCTCCCGGGCGGCGGCGAGGGCGCGGTCGGCGAGGGCGCCGACGGAGACGAGGAGCACGTCGATCGGGGCCTCCGCGTCGCCGTGCAGGACGTCTCCCGCGGGCAGCTGGGCGAGCGCCGGGAGCTCCTCGGGGCAGGCGCCCTTGGGGAAGCGGACGATCGAGGGGCCCGGGGTGCCGAGCGCCGCGGGGACCGCCGCGTCGAGGCGGGCGCCGTCGCGGGGCGCCCACAGGCTCAGTCCGGGCACCTGCGCGGCGAGGGCGAGGTCCCAGATGCCGTGGTGGCTCGGACCGTCGTCGCCCGTGATCCCGGCGCGGTCCAGCGTGATCGTGACGTCCTCGCCGTGCAGGGCGAGGTCCAGCAGCAGCTGGTCGTGGGCACGGTTCAGGAACGTCGCGTAGAGCGCGACGAGGGGCAGGCGGCCCCCGGCGGAGAGGCCGGCGGCGGTGTCCAGCGCGAGCTGCTCGGCGATGCCGACGTCGAGGACGCGCTCGGGCATCTCCTGCTGCATCGGGGTGAGCCCGACGGGGTCGATCATCGCGGCGCTGAGCGCGACCACCCGTTCGTCGGCACGGGCGGCGTCGAGCACGGCGGCGCCCAGGCGGGCGCTCCAGGTGCGGGCGGCGGGCTTCGTCGCCTCCTCGCCCTCGAGAGAGAAGGGGCCGGTGGCGTGCCAGTGGTCCACCGCGTCGGCCTCGGCGCGGGCGAAGCCGGCGCCCTTGCGGGTGAGGACGTGCAGGACCACTCCGGCGCTGCCAGGGTCCTCCGCGGCCTCGCGGGCGGCGGCGGTCGCGGCCGCGAGCGCGGTGAGGTCGTGGCCGTCGACGGGCCCCAGATAGGTCAGGCCCAGCTGGGTGAAGACGTCCTGTCCGGGCAGCACCTCGCCCGTGCGCAGCGCGGCGAGATGCCGGGCGAGGCCGCCGACGGTGGGCGCGTAGGAGCGGGTGTTGTCGTTGAGCACGACGACGGTGCGGGAGCCGCGGTCCGCGGCGAGCTCGTTGAGCGCCTCGAGGCCGACGCCGCCGGTGAGCGCGCCGTCCCCGATCACCGCGACGGAGACGCCCGGCTCCCCCGCGAGGCGGTGGGCGCGGTCCAGGCCGTGCGCCCAGGCGATCGAGCCGGAGGCGTGGGAGTTCTCGACCAGGTCGTGCGCGGACTCGCCCCGGTCGGGATAGCCGGAGGTGCCGCCGGCGCGTCGGAGCCCCTCGAGGTCGGCGCGGCCGGTGAGCATCTTGTGGACGTAGGCCTGGTGGCCGGTGTCGAAGACGATCGGTTCCGCCGGGGAGCGGAACTCACGGTGCAGGGCGAGGGTCAGCTCGACGACGCCGAGGTTCGGGCCGAGGTGGCCTCCGCTGACGGCGCAGATCTCGAGGAGGCGGCGGCGCAGGGTGCGGGCGAGGCCCGGGAGCTGTTCCGCATCCAGGGTGCGCAGCGCCTCGGGGTCCGCGGGGATCGGCACCTCGGGCGGGGGCACGGTCGAGTCCGCCGCCGGGCGGGAGGGGGCGGGGCGCGGGCGCCGACGGATCGGCGCGGCAGCGTGCTGCTCAGTGGTGGACACGCACGGTCCTCCCTCGGGGACGGGATCGGGACCTGTTCAGAGTACGTGGTTCTGACCTGCCGAGACGGGAGACATGGTCACATCTGTGCACATCTTCACCGGGGCTTCACCCGGCCCCGCCGAGGTGTGCAACGCGGTGCAGACAGCCCGGTCAGGGGTGCGCGAGAGGGTGCCCGCGGCGCCTCCCACACCCGGACATGACTGCGCCCCGCCCGGCCGGAGCCGGGCGGGGCGCAGCATGCGCCGGTCACGAGGACCGGACAGCGCGGGAGGGGCCTGCGATCAGGCAGCGACCAGCGAGCGCAGGACGTACTGCAGGATGCCGCCGTTGCGGTAGTACTCCGCCTCGCCGGGGGTGTCGATGCGGACGACCGCATCGAACTCCACCGAGGTGCCGTCCTGCTTGGCGGCGACGACCTTCACCATCTTCGGGGTGGCGCCCTCGTTCAGCGCGGTGATCCCGGTGAAGGAGAAGGTCTCCGTGCCGTCGATCCCGAGGGACTCGGCGGTCTCGCCGGCGGGGTACTGCAGCGGCAGCACGCCCATGCCGATGAGGTTCGAGCGGTGGATGCGCTCGAAGCTCTCGGCGATGACGACCTGGACGCCGAGGAGCTTGGTGCCCTTGGCGGCCCAGTCGCGGGAGGAGCCGGTGCCGTACTCCTTGCCGGCCAGGACCACGAGCGGGATGTCCTGCTCGGCGTAGGCCTGGGCGGCGTCGTAGATGAACTCCTGCTCACCGGTCAGGAAGTTCTTCGTGTACCCGCCCTCGACGCCGTCCAGGAGCTGGTTCTTGATGCGGATGTTCGCGAAGGTGCCGCGGATCATGACCTCGTGGTTGCCTCGGCGGGAGCCGTAGGAGTTGAAGTCCTTGCGCGCGACGCCGTGCTCCTGCAGGTACTTGCCTGCCGGGGAGTCGAGCTTGATCGAGCCGGCGGGCGAGATGTGGTCGGTCGTGGTCGAGTCGCCGACCTTGACCAGCACCCGGGCGCCCTCGACGTCGCCGACCGGCGCGGGCTGCGCCTCCATGCCCTCGAAGTACGGGGGCTTGCGCACGTAGGTGGACTCGGAGTCCCACTCGAAGGTCGCGCCCTCGGGAGTCTCCAGGCTCCGCCAGCGCTCGTCGCCGGTGAAGACGTCCTTGTAGTCCTCGGTGAACATCTCCTGGGAGATGGACTCGCCGATGACCTTCTCGACCTCGGTCGGGTTCGGCCAGATGTCGCGCAGATAGACGTCCTGGCCGTCCTTGTCCTGCCCCAGCGGGTCGTTCTCGAAGTCGAAGTCCATGGTGCCCGCGAGCGCGTAGGCGATGACCAGCGGCGGGGAGGCCAGGTAGTTCATCTTCACGTCGGGGTTGATGCGGCCCTCGAAGTTGCGGTTGCCCGAGAGCACCGCGGTGACGGCGAGGTCCTTCTCGGCGATGGCCTCGGAGATCTCCGAGTCCAGCGGGCCCGAGTTGCCGATGCAGGTGGTGCAGCCGTAGCCCACCAGGTGGAAGCCGAGCGCCTCGAGCGCCGGCCAGAGGCCCGCCCTGGTGTAGTAGTTGGTGACGACCTGCGAGCCGGGGGCCATGGAGGTCTTGACCCACGGCTTGGCGACCAGGCCGCGGTCCACCGCGTTCTGGGCGAGCAGGCCGGCGGCCATCATCACCGAGGGGTTCGAGGTGTTGGTGCAGGAGGTGATCGAGGCGATCGAGACGATGCCGTGGTCGATCTCGAAGTCCTTGCCCTTGACCTGGACCGGGTCCGAGGCGCGGCCGATCACGTTCTGGCGCTCCGGGGCGTCGCCGCCGGAAGCGTTGTCCGACTCCAGTCCGGCCGGGTCCGAGGCGGGGAAGCTGCCGGCGTCCTCGCCCTCCTCGACCTGATGGCCCTCGCCCGCGTAGGACGGCAGCACCTCGCGGAAGGACTCCTTCGCCTCGGTGAGGACGATGCGGTCCTGGGGACGCTTGGGTCCGGCGATGGAGGGCACCACGGTGGAGAGGTCCAGCTCGAGGTACTCGGAGTACTCGACCTCCGTCGAGGGGTCGTGCCACAGGCCCTGGCGCTTGGCGTAGGCCTCCACGAGGGCGACCTGCTCCTCGGTGCGGCCGGTCAGGCGCAGGTAGTCGGTGGTGACCTCGTCGACCGGGAAGATCGCGACGGTGGAGCCGAACTCGGGGCTCATGTTGCCGATGGTCGCGCGGTTCGCGAGCGGGACCTGGGAGACGCCCTCGCCGTAGAACTCGACGAACTTGCCCACCGCGCCGTGCCGGCGGAGCATCTCGGTGATGGTGAGCACGACGTCGGTCGCGGTGGCGGCCGGCGGGATCTCGCCCGTGAGCTTGAAGCCCACCACGCGCGGGATCAGCATGGAGACGGGCTGGCCGAGCATCGCGGCCTCGGCCTCGATGCCGCCGACGCCCCAGCCGAGCACGCCCAGGCCGTTGACCATGGTGGTGTGCGAGTCGGTGCCGACGCAGGAGTCCGGGTACGCACGGAGCACTGGCGCAGCGCCATCGACCGACACCTCGCGGGTCATGACGGTGCGGGCGAGGTACTCGATGTTGACCTGGTGGACGATGCCGGTGCCCGGGGGGACGACCTTGAAGTCGTCGAAGGCGGTCTGGCCCCAGCGCAGGAACTGGTAGCGCTCGCGGTTGCGCTCGTACTCGAGCTCCATGTTCTGCTCGAGCGCGTCGAGACGGCCCGCGACGTCGATCATCACGGAGTGGTCGATGACCATCTCCGCGGGGGCGAGCGGGTTGATCCGCTCGGGATCCCCGCCGAGGTCCTGGACGGCCTCGCGCATGGTGGCGAGGTCGACGACGCAGGGGACGCCGGTGAAGTCCTGCATGATCACGCGGGCGGGCGTGAACTGGATCTCGACGGACGGATCGGCCGTCGCGTCCCAGCTCGCGAGCGCACGGACGTGGTCGGCGGTGATGTTCGCCCCGTCCTCGGTGCGCAGCAGGTTCTCGAGCAGGATCTTGAGGCTGTAGGGAAGCTTCTCGGCGCCCTCCACGGCGTCGAGCGCATAGATCTCGTAGTCGGTGCCGCCGACCTCGAGCTTCTGCTTCGCGGCGAATGAGTCGACAGTGCTCATCGGACGCACTCCTTCGGTATGGGTTCGACCCCTCCATCGTAGGCGCGTCGCCCGCGCACGGCAGGCGATCGCGCACCTCGGGGCCCGACGCGGAGGGCGCGGGCCGAGGAGGGGGTGCCGGGCGGGTCCCCGGCAAGTATCTTGAAGTCAAGATAAAGCATACCACGCAGCACCCCATGGTCCTGACAGGGCGTCATCTGCGCCGGGCGCGTGTCGGCCCGGTCAGCCCGCGGAGCGCTCGAGGACCGCGACGGACTCGACGTGGTGCGTGTGCGGGAAGAGGTCGAAGGCGCGCAGGTCCTTGACCTGCCATCCCTTGCCCTCGATCGCGGCGAGGTCGCGGGCGAGGGTGGCGGGCTCGCAGGAGACGTACACGATGCGCTGGCGCACGGCGCCGGCGAGCAGCCCCATCAGCTCGACGCCCGCGCCGGCGCGCGGCGGATCCAGGACCACCGCGTCGACCCCGCCGCGGCGTGCGCGCACCCAGTCGGTGACATCGGCCGTGGCGGTGGAGACCTGCGGGAGGTCCTCGAGGTTCTGGGCGGCCAGCTGGGAGGCGCGGCGGTTGCCCTCGACGGAGACGACCGAGCCGCCCGTGCCCACCTGCTCCGCGGCGACCGCGGCGAAGACGCCGACGCCGCCGTAGAGGTCCCAGGCGCTGCCGCCCCGCGGGGCGTGCAGGGCGGAGTCGACGACCTCGGTGAGCAGCTCCGCGGCCCGGCGGTGGGACTGCCAGAAGCCGGTGGCGCTGACGGTGAACATCCGCTCGCCCAGGCGCTCGTGGACGGTGCCGTCGCCGCGCAGCGGGACGAGACCGCGACCGGTGCGGACCGCGACGTCGGCGTCGCCCCAGCTCTCCGGGATCTCGATCGTCTCGGGATCCAGGTCGCGGCCGATCAGCACCACCGAGGCCGGACCGGCCGAGGGGGCCACGGCGTCGAGGGCCTCGGTGCCCTCCGGGGCGGTCCACTCCCCCAGGCGCAGCGCGCGCACCGCGGGAGCCGACAGGGGATCCTCCCCTACGGGACGCACCTCGTGGGAGCGCCAGCCGCGCATCCCGACCTCCCCGTCGGGGCCGACGGCGTAGCGCACCCGGGTGCGCCAGCCGAGCCCGTCGGCATCGTGCGGGGCGGGCTCGACCTGCACCTGCTCGATCGGGAAGCTCGTCACCCCGGCGCGGCGCAGCAGCTCCTGCATGACCTCGCTCGCGATGCGGCGCTGGGCGGGCAGGGCGATGTGCGCCCATTCGGCGCCGCCGACGCCGTCGACCCCGGCCTCCTCCCACACCGTGGGGACGCGGTCGGGCCCCGCCTCGAGCACGTCGAGCGCCTCGGCACGCCAGAAGCGGGCATCGGCCTTCGCCTGGGGGTCCTCGAGGAGGCGGGCGGTGACGGTCTCCCCCGGTGCGGTGCCGCGCACGAAGACGACCCGGCCCTCGTGGCGGGCCACGAAGGTGCCGCCGGCGGCGGGAGGGCCGGCGGTGACCGTGAGGACTCGGCCGCCGGGGGCGGGGCTGCTCGGCGCGCTGTCGGCATCGGGGGTCATCGGACCACTCTCCTCCACTCCGGGTCCGAGCTCGGCTCGGACGGCGGCAGAACTCTCGGCGGGCACATCGTGCACCATCATCTCATCCAGTGGACGGTGCGCTGACCGCGCCGGTCGGGTCTCAGCGGAGGCCGCGGCGGGCGAGCAGCCCGCGGTGCATGAGCCAGACGAGATAGGCGATCACCGCGAAGGCCGGCAGGCCCATGGCGATCTTCGCCGCGCCGAGCGCCGCGACCTGGCCGGTCAGCAGCAGCGGGAGCTGCACGGCGAGCTTGGCCGCGTACAGCCCCGCGAACAGGAGCGTCGCACGGGTGTACACGCGGCGGCCGTCCTCGTGCTCGCGCCAGTCCGACACCCGCGGGTCCAGCAGCGCGACGACCACCCCGACGAGCGGATGCCGCAGGGCGAGGGAGAGCAGGAGCACGGCCAGCGAGACGGCGTTGGTGACGATGCCCGGCCAGTAGAAGTCGGACCCCTCCCCGGAGCGGACCGCGAGGACCGCGCCGAGCGCGACCCCGATCAGCCCGCCGATCACGGTCGAGGGGCTCTGGCGCTGGACGAGGCGCACCACCAGCATCACCACGACGGCCGCGACCGCCGCCCCCGCGGCGAGGCCCACGGCGCCCGTGGCGACGAAGAGCACGACGAACAGCAGCGTCGGCAGCACCGACTCCACGATCCCGCGGCGCCCGCCGATCGCGTCGGCGACGGAGAACTCCTCCTCCTGGAGCACGGCGCCGAGGCCGCTGCGGGTCGATCCCTCCCCGCCCGCGGGATCTTCCGCGGGCTGCTGGTCCGCCGGGGGCGCGCCCTGCGCGCCGGCCCCGGGAGCGGGCGCGACATCGGAGCCGCTGCGCGGCGTGGATCCGCCAGCAGGCGCGGGGTCGGAGGGCGAGTCGGCCCGGTCCCGACGGGGTCGGCCGCCGGCGCGGTGGGTGCTCATCCGATCTCGGTGATCTCCGGACCGCGGGCGAGCGGGTCCAGCGGGCCGGAGCGGATCTGGTTGAGCCCCGCACGCTCGCCGGGCAGGTGCAGGGGGATCAGCTCCTGCGGCGCCATCGCCTCCGCGCCGCGCACGACGACCAGGCGGGAGACGAGCGTCTCGAAGCGGCGGGCCTGCTCGGGGTCGGCCAGAGCCTTGCCGGAGAGGACCGCGCGCAGCAGCCAGCGCCGCCCGTCGACGCCCATGAAGCGTGCAGGACGGTAGGCAGTGCGGCCGTCGGCCCGCTTGACGGGCATGCGCGCGATCAGCTCGGTCCCGAAGGCGCCCGGGCGGGTCTCGGCGGTGCCGCCCTGCTTGACCACGGACTCGCGCAGCTTGCCCCGCACCTCCTCCCAGATCCCGCGGGACTTGGGAGCCGCGAAGGCCTGGACCTGCAGCGAGGAGCCCTCGATGACGAGGTTCGCGCCGGTCACGGCGTTCGTGCGCTGGTCGACCTCCATCCGCAGCTCCATGCCGTCGATGGCGGGGACGAGCAGGCCGCCGAGGTCGATGCGGTCCTCGTCGGGCGCGTCGGCCTCGTCGTAGGGCCCGTCCTCGAGGTGGTCCCCGCGTGCGGGGGCCTCCTCCTCGTCCTCGGGCTCGTCCTCGGGAAGGGCGTCGTCGGCCGCGGCCTCGTCCTCCGGGGCGTCGTCCGGCGCGGGCGAGTCGAGGTCCAGGGCGTCCAGCCCCTCGATCTCCTCCGGCTCCTGCCGCTTCCTGCGGGAGAACAGTCCCATGGTCATCCCTCCTGGTGGTGTGCGCCGCCGAAGCCGCCGCTGGAGCCGAACCCGGCGGTGGCCCGGTCCGTCTGCTCGAGGTCGTCGACCTCCTGCAGCACGGGGGCCAGGAACGGCACCACCACGAGCTGGGCGATCCGGTCGCCGACGTGGAGGGGGAAGTCCTCCGTCGGATCGGTGTTGTGCAGCGCGACCTTGAGCGGTCCGCGATAGCCGGCGTCCACGATACCGGGGCCGTTGAGGACCGTGACGCCGTGCTTCGCGGCGAGGCCCGAGCGGGGGCAGACGAGTCCCACGGTGCCGGGCGGGAGGGCGACGGCGAGGCCGGTGTCGACCAGTGCGCGGCCGCCCGCGGGGATCACGAGCTCCTCGGCGCTGGCGAGGTCGAGGCCGGCGTCGTCGGCATGGGCGCGGTGCGGGAGCGGGGTCGCGCCGGTGCGGCGGATCCGCAGCGGTGCGCTGGTGTCGGGATCGGCAGACATGACGCCAGGGTAGGCGCTCAGGCGGCGTCCTCCGCGCACCGGAGGTCCAGGGAGTGCGTGAGACCATGGTGGGCATGTCCGCCTCTGCCGTTCCTCCCGCCGCCGAGTCCCCGTCCGAGCGGTCCGCCGCCGGTGCGGCCCCCGTCTCCGGGAGCGGTGCCGGGACGCCGCTCCACCGCGAGCACCTCCTGCCCGGGGTCGGCGCCTGGGTGATCGGCATCGCGATCGGCGCAGCGCTCGGGCTCGTCATCGTGCCGCTGCACCTCGGCGCGGCGATCGCGCTGTCGGCGGTCTCCATCGTGATCGCGATCGTGCTGCTGATCTCCTACTCCCCCGTGCTGGAGGTCTCGGACAGCCGGTTCCGCCTGGGCCGCGCCCGGATCGACGTGACGGAGCTGGGCGAGCCGCAGGTGCTGCGCGGCGAGGACTGGGCTCTCACGATCGGCCAGGACTTCGAGCCGCTGGCTCACCACGAGGTGCGCGGCTGGGCCCGCAGCGGGATCCGCGTCGAGGTGCTGGATCCGGAGGACCCGACCACCGCGTGGGTCGCCTCGACCCGTCGCCCCGAGGACCTCGCCCTCGCTCTGCGCACCGCCCAGCAGCAGGCGCGGCGCGCGGCCTGACCGGCGGCGCCGTCCACGACCTCGCCGGAGACGCGCCACGGCCCGGCCGGACGCGACCGGTCCGGGAACGACGGACGGCACCTCCCTGTCGGGAGGTGCCGTTCCTGCTGCAGGGGTTCTCCCCCTCTGCTGACCCGCGCTCGCGCGCACGTCAGGCCGCCGCGCACTCCTTGCAGATGATGAGCGTGCCCTCGACGTGGTCGATCTGGCTGCGGTGCTTCACGAGGAAGCAGCTGGCGCACGTGAACTCGTCCGCCTGGCGGGGGAGCACGCGCACGGACAGCTCCTCGCCGGAGAGGTCGGCGCCCGGGAGCTCGTAGGAGTCGGCCGCCTCGGCCTCGTCCTCGTCGACCGTGGGGGTCGCCGCCTCGTTCCGTCGGCCCTTCAGCTCCTCGATGGAGTCGTCGTTCGACTCGTCGTCGTTCTTGCGCGGGGCGTCGTAATCAGTGGCCATCTACGGTCCGTTCCTGGTTGTCTGCGGGGTCGTACGCCTGGGTGTGGGCATGTCCGCGCCGGTGCGGCCACTAGGGACCGCATACGACCGGTCCGGGCCCCAACGCTGAATGCGGCGGCATTATTGCAGAGACACCCGTGAGCGGCAACACGACGTCCCCGCCCCGTCGGCGTCCGGTGTCGACGGCCCGGGCGCGTCCGGCGCGCACCCAGGCGTCGCACTGTAGGGTCACGGCCTAGACTGTGCCTGCGAGCGACCAGGCTCCGAGACCAGGCTCGGACGGAGAGGACGACGATGCGCGAGCTCGATCTCGACGGGATCCACGACGACGGGGAGCATCTGCTCCTGGTCGACTCCGACGGCGATCGGTACACCCTGCGGATCGACCGCGCGCTGCGCGCCGCGGTGCGCTCGGACCGTCCCGCGCTGAACATGATCCAGGCGGCCGACGCGACCCCGCTGCGCCCCAAGGAGATCCAGGCGATGCTCCGTGCCGGCCGCAGCGCGGAGGAGATCTCGGAGACCTCCGAGATCCCCCTCGAGCACGTCCGCCGCTACGAGGGGCCGGTGCTCGCCGAGCGCGAGTGGACCGCCCAGCGGGCGCGCACCTTCCCCGTCGGCCGCGGCGGCCCCGCCCTCCAGGAGGTCGTCGCCGAGCGGCTCGCCGCCCGCGAGGCGACCGGCGAGAGCGCCTGGGACGCCTGGCGGCGCCCCGACGGCACCTGGACCCTCGAGCTGACCTTCTCCGCGGGCGGTCGCACCCGGCAGGCCCACTGGGCCGCCGATGTCGAGACCCGCTCCGTGTCCCCGCTGGACGACGAGGCCCGCTGGATCAGCGACGAGGACGCCCCGCCGGAGCCCAGCCGCGGCCGCGGCCGGCTCCAGGCCGTGAAGTCCTCCGTGTACGACCTCGAGGCCGACGGCTCGCTCGAGGGCGAGTCGCCCCGCGCCCGCACCTGGCCGCCCCGCCGTCCCGTGGCGGACCAGCACCCCTCCGCGCTCGAGGACAGCGAGCTCGACGCGCTCAACGCCCGTCGCGGGATGCGCTCCGTGCCCCGCCCCGACGACTCCGCGACCGTCTGGTCGGGGCTCGACGAGACCGTCGAGGAGCCCGGCGACGACAGCACCGATGCGCAGGGCTCCGGGCTCGCCGCCGATCCCGCTCCGCACACCGAACGCGTGCGTCCCGTCGCACCGGTGCTCGCCGGCCCGGCGGGGGCCGGATCGGGCGCCGGGGCGGACGAGTCCCCCGCCGACCACGACCCGGACGCGGAGGCCCTGCGCGAGCACTCCTCGGCACCGGAGGAGCAGGACGGGCAGGGCGCCGACGAGGAGCTCGCCGCCGAGGACCCCTCGGACTCCCCGAGCGCGCAGGACGGCGCCGACGACCCGGCCGAGGAGACCTCCGACGAGGCGGGCGACGAGCCCGCGGAGCCGGGGATCCAGTACCAGGACACCGTGGACCTCACGCCGCTGCCCGGCTTCGACGACGCCTCCGCCGCCGCGCGGGGAGAGGGCTCCGGCGAGTCCGAGGAGCCCGCGAAGCCGGCCCGGAAGTCCTCCCGGTCGAAGAGCAAGCGCGCCTCGATGCCCAGCTGGGACGAGATCGTCTTCGGCTCCCGGAACGACTGAGCCGACGCCCGCGGCCGCCGAGGGCGGCGCTGCCCACCGGGCATCGCGCCGCAGCAGGGCTCAGGTGATCGTGCGCAGCAGCGGCACGACCGCCTCCGCCGAGGTGAGCGATCCGTGCACCCCGATCATCGACCGGGCCGTCTCGGGGCGGCGTGAGAAGTCGTCCACGCCCCAGCGTCCGCGGGCGAGGACGAGCACGTCGGCGATCCGTCCCCGGACGTGCGCGGGGATCGCCGTGGCAGCCGGGCCGAGCAGCCCCGAGGCGAGCACCTGGTCCCGGGTGAGGACCAGGGCGCGCTCCCCCATCAGCACGCGCATCCGCTCGGCGAGCTCCTCAGCGGCGCCGTCGCCGGGCACCGCGTGCAGGGCGAGCGCCCTCGCCTCCCCCGTCACCTCCTCGACCAGGGACAGGATCGCCGGCTCCTCCGCGAGGTCGACGGTGTGCGCGGCGGAGGTGTCGACCATCCCGTGATCGGCGGTGAGGTGGACGCGGGTCCCCCGGGGGACGCGTCGAAGCAGCGTGCCGATCAGCGCGTCGACCTCGGCGAGCGCGGTGCGCCACGTCTCGGAGTCGATGCCGTGCGCGTGGCCCGCGTGGTCCACGTCGTCCACGTGCAGGTGCACCAGCGCGTCCGGGCCGCCGCGGTGCAGCGCGGTGCGCACCGCCTCTACGCGGTCCCCACGACCCTGGGCGAGGAACTCCCAGCCGCGATAGGCGACGCCGCTGAGATGGGAGCGGGCGTGCTTGGCGGGGGCGACCTGCACGGCGCGGCGCGTCCCGGCCTCCACCGGGGTCGTGAGCGGCATCCAGGCGTGGGGGTCCAGGCCCGGGGCGCCGGTCAGCTGGTTGACGGCGCGGCGGCCTGCGGGGTCGAAGCCGAGATAGCCCAGCACCCCGTGCTCGAGCGGTGCGATCCCCGTGTGCAGGGAGACCATCGCGCTGGCGGTCGTCGACGGGGTGACCGTGCGGATCCGCTCGACGGAGCCCTCGAGGCGCCTCAGCGTCGGGGTGAGCGCCCGGTGCTCGGTCAGCAGGTCCGCGCCGACGCCGTCGAGCAGCACCACCAGGTCGCGTCCCTCCTGGGGCGCGGAGGCGAGGGGGGCGAGCACGTCGAGCAGGCCCGGGCGCTCCCCCGCGGCGAAGGGCGGGGGGAGCAGGTCCTCGGGCCAGTCGGGCAGGGCAGGGTGGTCCATCTCGGCCATGCTCCGGCTCAGGCCCCGAGGTCGTCGATCGCCTCGAGGAGACGGTCGTGGAAGGCGAGCGCCTCCTCGACCGCGGCCTCGCCGTCGGCCAGCGCGCTGACCCGCAGCGCGAGGTCCGCGGGGGCGGAGCTGCCGGTGTAGCCGTGGTCCGCCTGGCAGGTGGGATCGCCGCAGTCGGCCGGCTCGAGGTCGAGGCGACGGCTGCCGTCCCATGTCACTCCGAGGGTGATCTCGGACTCGCGACCCGTGGCGAGCTGCCCGTCGGTGTCGAAGACCTGGGACAGGCCCGTCGAGGTGATGCGGCGCAGGCGCACCCGCTCGGTGGTGGAGACGACCTGGCTTGGGTTCAGCGCGTCCGCGGGGTCGTCGTCGAGGTGGGTGATCAGCAGGTGCGTCGCGGTGAGCACGACGACGGTGAGGTGCCGTCGCACCTCGGGGCCGTCGAAGGTGGTCTCGGCGCGCACGAGGTGCGTGAGCACGGCCGCTCCGCGCAGGGAGCGCTCGATGCTGCGGGAGGCGGCCTGGGGGAAGTACCCGGCGGTCTCGAGGTCCTTCCGGAGGTCGGCGGGCAGGGCGGTGGTCATCGCCCCAGTCTCCCACGCGGCGGCGGCCGCACGGTCCTCAGGCACCGGGCGGTCCGGACAGCGTGCGGCGCGCCCCGTCGGTGCGGTTCGGCGCGGGGGCGAGCCGTGCTCCTGCCCCGACCACGGTGAGGCCGTGCTGGGAGACCAGCACGGGGTACAGCTCGAGGAAGGCGAGCTCGGGCAGGTCCTCGGCGAGCAGGCCCACCCGCACCACCAGGTCGGCGAGCGCGTCGCGGTCCGCCGGCGGCAGGCCCCGGGTGCCGCGGAGCTTCACGGCGGAGGCGGGGGCGTCGACGAGCCGGTGCGCGCCGGCCTCGCTGAACGGCGGGATCGCATAGGCGATGTCGTCCAGGAGATCGGTCGCGTCCCCCGCCACGGACAGGGAGAGCACCGGCCCCAGGGAGGGGTCCTCGACGCTGCGCACCACCATCGGCACCCCGGCCGGCGCCATCGCCTGCACCTCGAGCGGCGCGGAGGAGTAGGAGAGGTCCTTGTGCATGGCCTGCACCGCATGGCGCAGCTGGACGGCGTCGGGGATCCCCAGGCGCACCCCGCCGAGGTCCGCACGATGGCGCAGCACGGGGTCGGCGCTCTTCAGCGCGACGGGATATCCGATCTCGGCGGCGCGCGCGAGCGCCTCGTCCTCGTCGGCGACGCGTCGACTCTGCAGCAGCTCGATGCCGTAGGCGGCCAGGAGCGCGGCGACGTCGTCTCCCCCGATCTCGACCTCGGCGCCGGTGCGGCCCCCGGGGTCCGACGGGCTCCCCGCGCCGGGGAGGTCCGCCAGGAGCCGCTCGGCGATCTCCCGCGCCGCGACGCGGTCCACGTCCTCGCGCCGGGCCGGCTCCTCGTCGTCGGCCGCAGGGCGCAGCGTCGCCTCGAGCAGGCCGGAGGCGGCGCGGACGACGGCGAAGGGGGTGGCGTGCACCGGCGGGAGCTGCGGGTCGACGCGCACCCGGCCGCGCAGCGCGTCGAAGCGGTCGCTGCCGGTGACCACGCACACCAGCAGCACCACCTCGGAGTGGCGGGCGACGATCGCCATCTGGCGCAGCACCTCCTCGGCGTCCTCGCCCTGCGCGTCGAGCACCCCGGCGATCACGAGGTCCACCTCGCCCAGCGCCGCCATCGTGGTGAAGGCGCGCTGGATCAGACGCGGGTCCGGCGAGAGGGGGACGGAGCGGTTCTCGGCCACGATGCGCAGCCCGGCACGGTCAGCGGCGCCGCGCAGCGAGGCGCCGAGCGCCGCCGTGTTGGAGAGGATCCCAACCCTCGGCCCGAGCGGGAGGCCCTGGCGCTCGATGCCGTCCACGACGTCCAGGAGGTGGTCCACGCCCCCGGTCTGCACGACCCCGGCGGAGTCGAGCACCTGGTCCAGGGCGCGCCGAGGCAGGGTGGAGCGGCGCACGTCGTGGCCGGGCGGCAGATGTGACTCGCTGCCGGGCGGGCGCAGCACGATCAGCGGGGTGCGGCGGGTCAGGCGCCGGGCGATCCGGGTGAACTTGCGCGGGTTCCCCATCGACTCCAGGGCCAGCCCGATCACGCCCACCTCCTCGTCGTCCTCCCAGTGCTGGAGGGTGTCGTTGAGGGAGACGTCGGCGCGGTTGCCCACGCCCACGAACTCGTGCAGGCCTATCCCGCGGGCATCGGTGCCGGCCAGGAGCATCGCGGAGAGCGCGCTGGACTGGCCGGCGAGCGCGGCCCGCCCCGCGCGCGGCATGTGCGGGGCGAGGGAGAGGCTGAGCGGCGAGTCGCCGGTGCGCAGCATGCCGAGAGATCCCGGGCCCAGCAGCCGCATGCCGTGGCGTCTGATCCGCGCCACCAGCTCGCGCTGGAGGCTCCGGCCGCGCTCGCTGTCGGCGAATCCCTCGGTGGGGATCACGACGCTGCGCACCCCGATCTCTGCGCACTCCTCGACCGCGTCGAGGCAGGCCTCGGGGCGCAGCGCGATCACGGCGAGGTCGACGGGTCCGGGGACCTCGGAGATCCGCGCCCAGGCGCGTCGGCCCCGCAGCTCGAGCGCCTCGCGGGAGACGAGGTGGACGGTGCCGGCGTAGCCGGATCCCTCCAGCGCGGTGAGGAAGCGGCCGCCGACGGAATCGCGGTGGGAGGAGACCCCCACCAGGAGCACGGACTCGGGGTGGAGCAGCCGCTCCATGGCGCGCGCCTCGGCGCGGTGCTCCCGCTCCGCCATCACCGCGAGGGACCGGGCGGTGGGGTCGATCCGGAAGGACACCATGACCACCCCGTCGTCGAGGGTGCGGTCGACGTCGAATCCCGCCTCGGTGAAGACCTTGATCATCTTCGTGTTCTGCGGGAGCACCTCGGCGGTGAACACGTCGATGCCCTGCTCCCGCGCGGCGGCCGCGAGGTGCTCGAGCAGCACGGACCCCAGTCCCGAGCCCTGCCGGGAGTCGGCGACGTTGAAGGCGACCTCCGCCGAGCGCGGGGAGGTCCGGTCGTAGCGGCCGACGGCGACGATGTCCTTCCCCACGAGCACGACGAAGGCGACCCGGTCGCGGTGGTCGACGGTGGTGAAGCGGGTCAGGTCCCGCTCGGACAGCCGCGGCATCGGCGCGAAGAACCGCAGGTACCGCGAGTGCTCGGACTGGCGCTGGTGGAAGGCCTGGAGCGCCTCGGCGTCCTCGGGCAGGATCGGGCGCAGGTGCGCGGCCGAGCCGTCGCGCAGGGCGATGTCCGCCTCCCAGTGCGCGGGATAGGCCGGGCCGGCGTCGGTGCCGCCCCGGGCACGTCGTCGCAGGGACCGCAGGCCGTCGCGTCTGTCCGCCATGGCGCGATCCTAGTCCGGCAGGGGCGGGCGTTGACGGGATTCACGTCCCGTCGGGGGCGCGGGATCCCGGGATCATGGCCGGTCATGCGCCATGATGTCCTCCATGGCCCGATCACGCAGCACCGCACCGCCCGCAGGGGACGACGGCGTCGACGAGACCATCGTCGACATCGACGTCACCAGCGAGATGGAGTCCTCGTTCCTCGAGTACGCCTACTCCGTGATCTACTCCCGGGCGCTGCCCGATGCGCGAGACGGCCTCAAGCCCGTCCAGCGCCGCATCCTCTACATGATGGCGGAGATGGGCCTGCGCCCCGAGAAGGGGCACGTCAAGAGCCAGCGCGTGGTCGGCGAGGTGATGGGCAAGCTCCACCCCCACGGCGACACCGCGATCTACGACGCGCTGGTGCGCATGGCGCAGGGCTTCAACATGCGCCTGCCGCTGGTGGACGGGCACGGCAACTTCGGCTCCCTGGACAACGGCCCGGCCGCGGCCCGGTACACCGAGGCGCGCCTGGCGAAGGCCGCGCTGCTCATGACGGACTCGCTGGACGAGGACGTCGTGGACATGGTCCCGAATTACGACAACCAGCTCACCCAGCCCGAGGTGCTCCCCGCGCGGTACCCGAACCTCCTGGTCAACGGTGCTTCCGGCATCGCCGTCGGCATGGCCACGAACATGGCGCCGCACAACCTGGTCGAGACGATCGCCGCGGCCCGCCATCTCATCGAGAACCCGGAGGCGGATCTCGAGGAGCTGATGCGCTTCGTGCCCGGCCCGGATCTGCCCACGGGCGGTCGGATCGTGGGGCTGGACGGGATCCGGGACGCCTACCGCACCGGTCGCGGCTCCTTCAAGATGCGAGCCACCACCCGGATCGAGAACGTCACCTCGCGCCGCAAGGGCATCGTCGTGACCGAGCTGCCCTACCAGGTCGGCCCCGAGCGCCTCGCCGAGAAGCTGCGCGATGCGGTGCAGGCCAAGAAGGTCACCGGCATCACCGACTACCAGGACCTCACCGACCGCCACCACGGCATGCGCCTCGTGCTCACGGTGAAGTCCGGCTTCGAGCCCGAGGCGGTGCTCGAGCAGCTCTACCGCTTCACCCCGCTGGAGGAGTCCTTCGGCATCAACAACGTCGCCCTGGTCGACGGGCAGCCCCGCACGATGGGCCTCAAGCAGCTGCTGGAGGTGTTCGTCGCCCACCGCCTGGCCGTGGTGCGGCGCCGCACCGAGCACCGCCTCGGCAAGCGCAGGGCGCGCCTGCACCTGGTCGAGGGCCTGCTGCTGGCGATCCTCGACATCGACGAGGTCATCCAGATCGTGCGCCAGAGCGACGACGCGGAGACCGCCCGCTCCCGCCTGATGCAGGTCTTCGACCTCACCCAGGTGCAGGCCGAGTACATCCTCGAGCTGCGCCTGCGCCGCCTGACGAAGTTCTCGCAGATCGATCTCGAGGCGGAGCGGGACGAGCTGCGGGCCGAGATCGAGCATCTCGAAGAAATTCTGCGATCCGAAGACGTCCTGCGCCGCCTGGTCTCGGACGAGCTGGCCGCCGTCGCGGCCGAGCACGGGGACGCGCGACGCACGGTGCTGCTCGAGTCCGCCTCCGCCCCGGCGCTGAAGGCGGGCGCCTCCCTCGAGGTCGCCGACGAGCCCTGCGGCGTGCACCTGACCGGCACGGGGCTGATCGCCCGGGTCTCCGGGGAGGGGCCGCTGCTGCGGGAGGGCCCGCGGGGCGCGCACGACGTGATCGTCTCCTCGGTGCGCAGCACCACCCGCGCCGAGGTGGGCGTCGTGACCGATCGCGGCCGGGTGCTGCGGCTGTCCGTCGTGGACCTGCCGAACCTCGCCCCGACCGCCTCGGCGCCCTCCCTCGCCGGCGGCACGCGCCTGGTCGACCTGCTGGAGCTCGAACGGGACGAGCGTCCGCTGGGCCTGATCCGCCTGGCCGAGGCGGACATCGCCCGCGGCGGCGCGATCGCGCTGGGCACCCGCCAGGGCGTGGTCAAGCGGGTCCAGCTCGACTTCCCCCGCACCGACGGCTTCGAGATCATCTCGCTGAAGGACGGCGACGCCGTCGTCGGCGTCGTGGACCTCGAGGACGACGCGGACCTCGACCTCGTCTTCGTCACGACCGACGCGCAGCTGCTGCACTTCCCCTCCTCCGGCGTGCGCCCCCAGGGCCGCGGGGCGGGCGGCGTGGCCGGGATCAAGCTCGCGGGTGATGCGCAGGTGCTGTCCTTCGGCGTGATCGACGTGACCGCGCCCGCGGACGTCGTCACCGTCGCGGGCAGCTCGGCGACGCTGCCGCTGCTGCAGACCGGCTCGCTCAAGGTCTCCTCGCTGACGGAGTTCCCGGCGAAGGGCCGCTCCACCGCCGGCATGCGCTGCCATCGCTTCCTGCGCGGCGAGGACTCCCTCATCGGCGCGTGGGTGGTGCCGCATCCGGCCCGCGCCTCCTCCGAGGCGGGCCAGCCGATCGACCTTCCCGAACCCACCGGTCGCCGCGACGGCTCCGGCACCCCCGTCCCGGTGCCGATCGCCGCGGTCGGCTGATCCGTGGCCGCCCCCGCCGCGCACCGGGGAACCGGGGCGACCCGCGCCGAGAACGGGCATGTCGCGATCGGCGTCGCCGGCGCGGTCGTCGGCCTCGTGGTGGGTCTGATCGCGCTGCGGGGCACCGCGGCGCTGTCGGGGACCGGATCGATCGGCCAGGTCGCGGCGCTCTCCGTGGCCGGATGCGGGACCGCGACCTCGGTGCTGGTGCTCGTCGCGGACCGGGTGCGCACGATGCCCTGGTTCGGCTCCCGGCCGCGCTGGCGGCGCGCCCTGGACGTGGTGGGGCTCTCTCTCATCCACGGCCTGCTGGGCCTGTTCCTCACCGGCGCGCTGTTCGCGGTGTTCCAGCAGGCCTTCCAGGGCGTGGCGCTGGACCGCTTCGCCGGCACCTTCTGGGTCGCGGCCGCCAGCGGCGGCGCCGCCTACATCGCCTCCTCCTCGGTGATGGCGCTGACCGGCCGCTCGCTCGCGACGCTGCTGGCCGCCTTCGTCACCGTCGGCGTGCTCGCCAGCGCGCTGAGCGCCCCGGACCCGTACTGGTGGGAGCGCTACTTCTCCGAGCTAGGCGAGGGGACCGGAGCCTCCAGCACGATCTTCAATCTCACCCTCCTGCTGACGGGCATCGCCCTGCTGACGGTGGTGGAGTTCATCGCGCACGACCTCGACCGGTGGGCCCGCGCCACGGGCGAGGACCATCGCGCGGTGACCGCGGTGCGGGTGATGCTCACCCTCGTCGGCGTGCTCGTCGCGCTCGTCGCGCTGGTCTCGCGGAGCGTGAGCGTCCTCTGGCACGACATCGTCGCCCAGTCGCTGGTGGTGGTGTTCGCGCTGACGCTGCTGGTGCTGCCGGTGCTGCTGCGCCGCCTGCCCGGGGCCCTGATCGGCTTCACCGCCGGCGCCTTCGCCCTGCTGATGATGGTGGTCGTGCTCTACGCCGGGGTGGGCTACCTGAACTTCACGGCCTTCGAGATGGGAGCGGCGGTGATCGTGTTCGTCTGGCTGCTGCTTCTCATCCGCACGGTCTCGGCCGCCGCGGAGGGCCTTCCCGAGGACGGCACCGGGGCCGGAGCCGCGGGTCCCCCGCAGGAGGGTCCTGCCGTGACGGCCGGCCCCGAGGACGAGGAGCCCGGCGTCTCCTCCTGAGGGCGTGGGACGATAAGCCCATGAGCACCGATCCCCAGTCCCCCGCCGTCCGGGACCCCGCGGCCGCCGCCGCCCGCGACGCCGCCGTCCCGCTCCCCGACGGCGTCGCCCTCGGCATCGCGCACGGCGTCGACGCCGTCCTGGTCGACACCCCCGCAGCGACCGGCGTGCTCCTGCTCGACGGCGCGCACCTGACCAGCTGGGTCCCCGCCGGCGGGCAGGACCTGCTGTGGATGAGCCCGAGCTCCGAGTTCGGGCCCGGCGTCGCCGTCCGCGGCGGCGTGCCCCTGATCGGCCCCTGGTTCGGGCCCGGCCGCGATCTCGCCCGCCCGGTCAAGCACGGCTGGCTGCGGAACATCCGCTGGGAGCTCGCCTCCGCCCGCCGCGAGGGCGACGACGTCGAGATCATCCTCTCCACCCCCGAGGACGCGGTCGCGCTGCGCGGCGAGGCCGTCTTCCGCCTCGGCGCGCAGCTGGACGTGGACCTCACCCTGACCGCCGGCTCGCGGCCGGTCGAGCTCGAGGCGGCGCTGCACACCTATCTCGCCGTCGGCGACGTGCGCGAGATCGAGATCCTCGGCCTCGAGGGCGCCGCCTACCTCGACAACACGCGGGACCTCGCCGCGGACGTGCTGCCGGAGGAGCCGCTGCGCCTGACCTCCTCCACCGACCGGATCACCGAGGCGACCGGCGAGGTGACGGTCGTGGACCCGGTGCTCGGCCGACGCCTCGTCTCCGCCCCGCGCGGCACCTCCCGCACGGTGGTGTGGAACCCCTGGGACACCCTGGTGACGGGGATGGCGGACATCCCCGATGCGGACTGGCCCCGCTTCGTCTGCCTCGAGCCCGCCGTCGCCAAGGACGGCTTCGTCGCGCTCGAGCCCGGCGCCTCCCACCGCATCGGCGTCACCTACCGCATCGAGGACTGAGCACGGCTCCTTCCCTCGTCGGGAGCCCTTCAGGGCCCGGTCGTCCCCTGCGGGCGGCCGGGCCCTGGCCTGTCCGGAGGACCGCCGCCGTCCCCGCGAACAATTCGCTGGTCCCGTCCGGCGCGGGATGGTGGACTGTGGTCATGGAGATGCACACGACCTCGACCCCGGCCCCGACAAGCCGGCGCGCGTCGACGCTCGGCACCACGGCATCCCTCCTCCGCCCAGGCGGAGCGGTCACGGCGTCCGCCGCGTCCGACGGGGGCCGTGCCCTCGTCGTCCTCGCCGCCGGCGCCTGCTGACGCCGGCCCGCCCCTGACCCGCCCTGCCGCTCGCCGCCGCGCGAGCGCGCCCCGGTGCGCCCTGCCGCGCCGCGTGCCGCACACGGCCTGGCCCGCACCCCCACCCCGCCGCTCGGCGGACAGCATCTGTCCGCCCACGGCGGCAGACTCGACCACGTCCTTGTTCCCAGGAGGAACGCCTTGTCCACTCTCCAGCTCCCCACCACCAGGCCCCCGACCGTCCAGGACCTTCCCGTCCAGGATCTCCCCCAGCTCGTCGACGCCGCCGTCGCCGATCCCGTCCGGGACCGGCAGCTCGACCGGCAGCTGCGCCGCGTGCTCGCCGAGCTCCGCGCCCGGCGGCGGAGGCGCCGGGCGCTCGAGGCCGAGCGCGCCCGTCGCGAGCACGAGCGCACCGCCGAGCACGCGCTGCTCCTGTTCGGCCAGCTCCACGTGCGCTGACCCGCGGCCCCTCCGGGGCCCCGCCGCGCGGCCCGCCCGGCTCCCCTGCCGGGCGGGCCGCTGCGCGTCCCGGGGTCTCGCGATCCAGGACGGGCGCGGCCCCGTGCATCAGCCCTGCGGGGACTCCTGCACGAGATCGACGACGACGAGCTCGCGCGGGTTGTTCACCCGCACGCCGACGACGCTGTTGCCGAGCCCGCGGCTGATCACCATGGCGGTGTCCCCCTGGCGGTGCACGCCCTCGGTGAGCGCCGGGAACCATCCCTGGTGCGGGGCGAAGAGCGGACCGATCAGCGGAAGCCGCACCTGCCCGCCGTGCGCATGCCCCGACAGGACGACGTCCGCGCCGCGATCGGCGTACTGGACGAGGAACTCCGGGCGATGGGCGAGCAGCACCGTCGGGCCCGGTGCGGACTCGAGCGCGAGCCGGTCCAGCACCGCGGCGGGCTGGGCCGGGGTGCGTCCGTCGACCACGGCGACCCGTCGGTCCTCGAGCCCCGCGACCGTCACCTCGGTGCCGCGGATCTCGAGGCTCGTCACCTCGTCGCGCAGGACCGTGACCCCCGCGTCCTCGAGCCCCGCCAGCAGCTCGCCGCGCAGGGCGGAGTCGCCCTCGTGGTTGCCGAGCACGAAGAAGGTGGGAGCGATCCCGCTGAGGTGCTCCGCGAGCTCCAGGACGGGGCCGAGGTCGGTGGTGCGCATGTCGATCATGTCGCCGGTGAGCGCGACGAGATCGACGTCCCGCTGCTCGATCTCGGCGGCGAGTCGGTCCTGGAAGTCACCGTGGTCGGCGGCGTGCAGGTCGGAGACGTGCGCGATGCGCAGCCCGCCCTCCGGGGTCGCGGCGACCTCGACCGCCTGCTCGGTGACCACGAGGCGACGGTTGTCCCAGAGCAGCCAGCCGGCCCCGAGCAGCAGCACGAGCGCCGCGACGAGCGCGCCGACGACCAGGCGCTGACCCCGCGCGCGGCCGGTCCCGGCGCGCCTCGGGGCGACGGACAGCGGGGCGCTCACCGCACGGTGATGCCGTCGGCGGCCATCGCGGCCTTCGCCTCGCCGATCGTCATCTCCTGGAAGTGGAACACGCTCGCGGCGAGCACGGCGTCCGCCCCGGCGCGGACGGCGGGGGCGAAGTGCTCGGGCCGTCCGGCGCCGCCGGAGGCGATCAGCGGCAGGCTCGTCGCCTCGCGGGCGACGGTGATCAGCTCGAGGTCGAAGCCGTCCTTGGTGCCGTCGGCGTCCATCGAGTTCAGCAGGATCTCCCCCGCCCCGCGCTCGGTGACCTCGCGGATCCACTCGATCGCGTCGATGCCGGTGCCGCGACGGCCGCCGTGAGTGGTGACCTCGATGCCGGAGCCGGTGCGGGCGGTGCCCTCGGGGGTCTCGTCGGTGACGCGGCGGGCGTCGATCGAGAGGACCAGCACCTGGTTCCCGAACCGGCGGGAGATCTCGGAGATCACGCCTGGACGGGAGATCGCGGCGGTGTTCACGCCGCACTTGTCGGCGCCGGCGCGCAGCAGCTGGTCCACGTCCTCGGCGGAGCGCACCCCGCCGCCGACGGTCAGCGGGATGAACACCTGCTCTGCGGTGCGGCGCACGACCTCGATCATCGTCTCCCGGCCGCCGGAGGAGGCGGTGACGTCGAGGAAGGTGAGCTCGTCGGCGCCCTCGGCACCGTAGCGCGCCGCGAGCTCGACAGGATCCCCGGCGTCGCGCAGGTCCTTGAAGTTCACGCCCTTGACGACGCGGCCCGCGTCGACGTCCAGGCACGGGATCACACGGACGGCGACACTCATGCGTCGATCCTCTCCAGGTCGAGCTCTTCGGCTCCTTCGATGATGAACTGCTTGCGCGGCGCGACCTCGGAGCCCATCAGCAGCTCGAAGACGGCGCTGGCGGCCTCGGCGTCCTCGATCCGCACCCGCCGCAGCATGCGGTGGCGCGGATCCATGGTGGTGTCCGCGAGCTGATCGGCGTCCATCTCGCCCAGGCCCTTGTAGCGCTGGATCGGCTCCTTGTACTTCTTGCCGCGGCGCTCGAGGTTCTTCAGCAGCTTGTTCAGCTCGGCCTCGGAGTAGGTGTAGACCAGCTCGTTCTTCTTCGAGCCGCCGTGGACGATCTCGACCCGGTGCAGGGGCGGGACCGCCGCGTAGACGCGGCCCGCCTCGACCAGGGGGCGCATGTAGCGGTGGAAGAGGGTCAGCAGCAGGGTGCGGATGTGGGCGCCGTCCACGTCGGCGTCGGTCATCATGATGATCTTGCCGTAGCGGGCGGCCTCGAGGTCGAAGGTGCGCCCGGAACCGGCGCCGATCACCTGGATGATGTTCGCGCACTCGGCGTTCTTGAGCATGTCCGTGATGGACGCCTTCTGCACGTTGAGGATCTTGCCGCGGATGGGCAGCAGCGCCTGGAACTCAGAGGAGCGGGCGTTCTTCGCCGTGCCGAGCGCGCTGTCGCCCTCGACGATGAACAGCTCTGAGCGGTCGACGTCGTGGGTGCGGCAGTCCGCGAGCTTCGTCGGCATCGTGGACGACTCCAGCGCGTTCTTGCGCCGTGAGACCTCCTTGTGCATGCGCGCCGCGATGCGGGCCCGCATCTCGGAGACGACCTTGTCGACGACGAGCGCCGCCTGCTCCTTCTCCCCCTTCTTCGTGGAGGTGAGGAAGTCGGTGAGGCGGTCCTCGACGACCTTCGCGACGATCTGGCGGATCGCGGGGGTGCCGAGGACCTCCTTCGTCTGGCCCTCGAACTGCGGCTCGTCGATGCGGACGCTCACCACGGCGGTGAGGCCGGCGAGGGTGTCGTCCTTCTCGATCTTCTCGTTCTTCGCGTTGAACTTCACGCGGCGGGCCTGGTTCTCGACCTGCTTGCGCATCGTCTTGACCAGCGCCTGCTCGAAGCCGGTGACGTGCGTGCCGCCCTTGGGGGTCGCCACGATGTTCACGAAGGAGCGCAGCGTCGAGTCGAAGTCGGAGCCCCAGCGCAGGGCGATGTCGACCTCGCAGGTGCGCGCGACGTCGGTGGAGACCATGTGCCCGTTCTTGTCGAGGACAGGGATCGTCTCGGTGTAGTCGCCCGAGCCCTGGAGGCGGATCACGTCGGTGATCTTCTGGTCCTGGGCGAGGTACTCGACGAACTCGCTGATGCCGCCGTCGTACTTGTAGGTGCGGGTGGCGGGCTGGTCAGGGTTCGCCTCGGGACGGTGGTCGGTGACCGAGAGCTGCAGGCCCGGGACGAGGAAGGCGGTCTGCCGGGAGCGGCGGGTGAGGTCGTCGAGGGAGAAGTGGGAGCCCTTGACGAAGATCTGCGGATCGGCCCAGTAGCGCACGCGGGTGCCGGTCACGCCGCGCTTGGCCTTGCCGACCACGCGCAGCTCACCGGGACCGTCGACCGGGGTGAACCGGGACTCCGGCGAGGGCTCGCCCTCGTCGGCGAAGACGCCGGGCACGCCGCGCTGGAAGCTCATCGCGTAGGTCTTCCCGCCGCGGTCCACCTCCACGTCGAGGCGGCCCGAGAGCGCGTTGACGACGCTCGCGCCGACGCCGTGCAGGCCGCCGGAGGCGGCGTAGGAGCCGCCGCCGAACTTCCCGCCTGCGTGGAGCTTGGTGTAGACGACCTCGACGCCGGTGAGGCCGGTGCGGGGCTCGACGTCCACCGGGACGCCGCGGCCGGTGTCGCGCACCTCGACGGAGTGGTCGGGGTGGAGGATCACCGCGATCGACTCGCCGTATCCGCCGAGCGCCTCGTCGACGGCGTTGTCGAGGATCTCCCAGAGGCAGTGCATGAGGCCCCGGGAGTCGGTGGAGCCGATGTACATGCCGGGACGCTTGCGCACGGCCTCGAGGCCCTCGAGGACCTGGAGGTTGCGGGCGTCGTAGGCGGACTTCTTCGCGGCGGTGGTGGTGGACACCCTCCGGATCCTACGACGAACGACGCCGCGAACAGCGCATCCGCCGCTCGCGGAACGCGGCGGCGCGGTCCGGCTCACAGGGCTTTGCGCCCCTGGCGAACCAGGGCTGTGGACGCTCCCGTCGGCGCCTGGGTCGGTGCTACAAAGGATCCCATGAACCTCACTCTCGAAGCCCCCCGGCTCACTGCCCACGACCGCTGTGACCGCTGCGGCGCCCAGGCGTACGTCAAGGTGCTGCTCGAGGTGGGCGGCGAGCTCATGTTCTGCGCCCACCACGCCCGCGCCCACGAGGACGCCCTGAAGGGCATCGCGTCCGAGGTCATCGACGAGACCGAGCGGCTCCACCTCAAGCCGGAGCCCGTCGAGGACTGATCGACGTGCTGCGAGGAACGAGCGGCAGGAGATCAGTCGAGACGACGCATGACTGATCGACTTCCCCTCACTGCGTCCAGGAAGGGTGCCCGCCATAGGGCGGGCACCCTTCGTCGTGTCCGGAGGCGGCGGGCCGCGCCTCAGCCGCGCAGCAGCTCCTCCGCGCCGAGCACGTACTCGATCCAGGCACTGTCGCGGCCCTCGCGAGGCTCGCGCTCGCCGGTCGCCCGGAAGCCGAGGCGCTCGTAGACGGCCCGTGCGGAGGCGTTGGTCTCGTCGACGTCGAGGCTCAGCTCGGGCCGGCCGATCGAGATCGCGAGCTCCGCGACGCTGCGCAGAAGCCGCGTGGAGATGCCGCGGCCCCGCGCGGCCGGCCGTACCCAGAGCGAGACGATGTGCGAGCGGTCCTCGGGGATCGGATGCTCCGGCGTGTAGCCCTCGGGCAGCAGGGCGATCCCGCCGAGCACCGTCTCGCCGGCTCGGGCCTGGAGGTGGATCCGGGGCCCGGCGATCTCCTCCCGCCACTGCTCCTCGGTGCGGGAGCGCACCTCGGCGAGGTCGGCCCAGAAGGCGTCCGGGTCGGCCTCGAGCATGTCCAGCCGCAGATCGCGGTGAGCATGCCACTGCTCGGGCAGGACGCGGTGCACCTCGACCGGGAGCGGTGCGGCGTCGTCGAGCGCGACGCGAGCGGGCGCAGCGGTGCGCGGCGTTGCGCCGGGGTGCTGCGACATGGCTCCTCCTGCGTGGTCCGACGGAGGGCGGGCCCGGGATCCGGGGAGGATCCCGGGCCCGCCCGGTGATGAGAGGTGCGCCCTGATCAGTCCAGGTAGTCGCGCAGCACCTGGGAGCGCGAGGGGTGGCGCAGCTTGCTCATGGTCTTGGACTCGATCTGACGGATCCGCTCACGGGTGACCCCGTAGACCTTGCCGATCTCGTCGAGCGTCTTGGGCTGGCCGTCCTCGAGGCCGAAGCGCATGGAGACCACGCCGGCCTCGCGCTCGGAGAGGGTGTCCAGCACCGAGTGGAGCTGCTCCTGCAGGAGGGTGAAGCTCACCGCGTCCGCGGGGACGACGGCCTCGGAGTCCTCGATCAGGTCGCCGAACTCGCTGTCGCCGTCCTCGCCCAGCGGGGTGTGCAGGGAGATCGGCTCGCGGCCGTACTTCTGGACCTCGACGACCTTCTCGGGGGTCATGTCGAGCTCCTTGGCGAGCTCCTCCGGGGTGGGCTCGCGGCCCAGGTCCTGGAGCATCTGGCGCTGCACGCGGGCGAGCTTGTTGATGACCTCGACCATGTGCACCGGGATGCGGATGGTGCGGGCCTGATCCGCCATGGCGCGGGTGATCGCCTGGCGGATCCACCAGGTGGCGTAGGTGGAGAACTTGTAGCCCTTGGCGTAGTCGAACTTCTCGACCGCGCGGATCAGGCCCAGGTTGCCCTCCTGGATGAGGTCCAGGAACAGCATGCCGCGGCCGGTGTAGCGCTTGGCGAGGGAGACGACGAGGCGGAGGTTCGCCTCGAGCAGATGGTCCTTCGCGGCGCGGCCGTCGTCCGCGATCATCGTCAGCTCGCGGCCTGCCTTGGTGAGGCGGCCGTTCTTGTCGCGAGAGGACTCGTCGCCCTTGAGCTTCTGCTCGGCGTAGAGGCCGGCCTCGATGCGCTCGGCGAGCTCGACCTCCTGGGCGGCGTTGAGCAGTGCCACCTTGCCGATCTGCTTGAGGTAGTCCTTGACCGGGTCGGCGGTCGCGCCGGCGGTGACGACCTGCTGGGCAGGGGCGTCGTCCTCGGCGGCGTTGTACACGAAGCCACCGGACTCCTCGACCTTTCGGTCGCCGGGGGAGGCCTTGGGCGCCTCGGCCTCCTCGGCGGAGTCCTCGGCCTCGGGGGCCTCGGCCTGATCGGAGGTCTTCGCAGCGGACTTGGCGCTGGTGCGCTTGGCGGAGGCGCCCCGGCTCGAGGGGGCGCCCTTCTTCGCGGCCGTCTTCTTCGCGGCCGTCTTGGTGGTGGTCTTCGCGGCACCGCCCTCGTCGGTCACGGGGGCACCGCCCTCGACGGCCTCGTCGGTCGTCGAGGCCGCGGCGCTGGTGCTGTTCTTCGCCGCGGTGGCGGTCTCAGCAGTCTTGGAGGAGGTCACAGAGTTCCTTCTTCCGGCGGCGGCCCGGTGCGGGCGGTCCGCCGCACTCGGGCGATCGGTCTTCTCGGCGCGGCTCACGGTGTGCGCCGCGTGTCGCGTTCCCGGTCTGTACCGCGGAAGGGGCGCACGAAGGCACGGTGCCGTCAAGCCTGCTCAGTGTAACGCTCTTCAGGGGCAGGTATTCCCGCCCCAGGGTCTTCGGCCGCACGGCACGCGATCGGCGCCTCCGTGCCGTCGCGTCCCGGACGGCGCCCACTGCGATTCAAGCGGGGTCCTGGTCCTTGACGGTGAGCACAGGGCAGGGCGCGCCGAGCACGACCCTGCGGGCGGAGGCGCCGAGGTTCAGCTTGCCGATCGGCGACTTGCGGCGCAGCCCGATCACCACCAGCTCGGCCTGGACGTCCTCGATCGTCGCGAGCAGGAACTCGCCTATCTCGCGGTCGGGGCCTCGGCGGATCGTGACGCCCTCGAGGTCCGCGCCCTGCTCCTCGAGCTCGGCGCGCACCTCCTCCTCGGTCGCGGCGGTCCCTCCGCTGCCGGGCGCGGCGTGCTGATGGGCGGCGACGAGCAGCGGCGAGCCCGTGCGCTCGGCGTAGCGGATGCCGGCGCGCAGCGCGGCCCTCCCCTGCGTGGACGGGGCGTACCCCACGACGATGGTCACGCGACGTCTCCTCCCTGCGCAGCGGCGCTGCGGCGCGACCAGCTTAGTGGTCCAGCAGGTCGCCGATCCACTTCTCCAGTCCCGGATGGGCCAACAGGAAGGCGTCGTGCCCGATCGGCGAGCTCGCCAGCTGCCAGCGGGCGTCCGGGACGTGCTCGGCGATCTCACGCACGAGCTCCGGCGGGAAGAGGCGATCGGAGTCGATCGCGACGACGAGGGTTCGGGCGCGCACGCGCCGCAGGGCCGCGGCGGTGCCCTCGCGGTCGCGGCCCACGTCATGGGTGCTCATCGACTGGGCGAGGGTGGCATAGGAGTTCGCGTCGAAGCGGCGGGAGAGCTTGACCGCGTGATGGTCGAGATAGCTGGTCACCTGGTGCCGGCCGCTGCCGTCGAGGGGGTTCTCGGGGCCCTGGGAGCGGTTGCCGAAGCGTGCCTCGAGCTCGTCGGCGGTGCGGTAGGTGGTGTGGGCGATGCGGCGGGCGATGCCGAGCCCGGCGTGGGGGCCCTCCTCCGGCGGGAGGTGGTAGTAGTCGCCGCCGTGGAAGGCGGGGTCGACGCGGATCGCCGCGACCTGGGCGCTGTTCCAGGCGATCTGGTCGGCGCTCGCGCGGGCCGACGAGGCGATCACGGCGAGGCGCTCGACCTGCTCGGGGTGGGTGACTCCCCATTCGATCGCCCGCATGCCGCCCATCGAGCCGCCGATCACCAGCGCCCAGCGGGGCAGGCCCAGCTCCTCGGCGAGGCGGTGCTCGGCCGCGACCTGGTCGCGGATCGTCACGTGCGGGAAGCGGGAGCCGTAGGGCCGTCCGTCGGGAGCGGCGGAGCTCGGTCCGGTGCTGCCCTGGCAGCCGCCGAGCACGTTCGGGGCGATGACGAAGTACCGGTCGGTGTCGATCGGCCGCCCGGGGCCGACGATCTCCTCCCACCAGCCGGGCGTGGGGTGGGACGGCCCGGCCGCGCCGCGCACATGGGAGTCGCCGGTCAGGGCGTGGAGGACGAGAACGGCGTTGCCGCGGTCTCGGTCGAGGGTCCCCCAGGTCTCGTAAGCCATCGTGACGTCCGCGAGCACCTCGCCGCTCTCGAGCGGCAGGGCGCCGATCGAGGTGAACCGTCGGTCTCCCGCGCCGCGGTCGGGGTGCCACGCCCCGAGCAGGGCGGGGGTCCCCGTGCGGTGCTCCGCCGCGGCGTGGGCGGCGGTCCCTCCGACGCCCTGCGGGTCGGTCGGGACGTCGGGGCCGCGGTGCTCTCCGAGGAGGGTCATCGACAGCGTTCCTTCCTGCCCGGTGCGGTGCTCCCGGGCTCCCCCTCCCCTCAGGTGCTGGGCCACCAGGCGGGGAATACGGGGGTGTCGGTCATTCTCGACAGCAAGGGTGCCAGAGTGGAGTCCGGTTCCCGATGCCGGAGCTCGTCGACGAGACTCCCCGCGGTCGCGAAGCGGTGGTTCCACCAGGCGAGCAGGACCAGCAGAGCGGTCAGCGCCCGCCACGCAGGGCGCGCCGTGCCGCGCGCGGCGGGACCTGCGGCGTCGAGCGCCGCCGAGGCCACGCAGCGCATCTCCTCGAGCAGCACGTACACCCTCCCACCTGCGCAGACGTCCGGGTGCGGGCGTCTGGTGGGATCGGCGACGAGCTCCTGCAGGAGTGTCTCGCGAGCGATCGGAGGCGCCCCGCCGTGCTCGACCAGCTGGGCGAGGAGCTCCCAGTGGAGGCGGTCCACGGCGAGCGCCGCGAGCAGCTGCGCGATGTGTTCACACTTCGTCATCCCATCGGCGTCGACAGTCCCCGGGCGGCCCCGCCGCAGGGTGCGGAGGGCTGCGCCGGCCTCGGCGAGGAGGAGGCCGGGATCGGCGGCGGAGGCGAGGTCCGGGGGCGGCAGGTGCAGGGCGCGCCCGATCTCCTCGAGCAGCGGCTCGCGGCGGGCCTCCTGGGGGATGGCTCGCCCGGCCAGGACCGCGCGGGCCGCGGCCTGCGTCGAGGCGAAGTCGCGCAGCGGCCCGACCGGCACGGCCAGGAGCTCCTCGTCCCCTTCCTTCGACGCGCTGAGCTGCCAGCGGCGTCCATCGGCGGCGCCGCGGAGGCTGAGCAGCTGCGCCCCGCCCGGGCCGAGCGCGGCGGCGGTGGCGGCCACCAGGCCACCGGCGCGGGCGAGAACCTCGCGCACCAGCGGCTCGAGCACGCTCTGCCGGCCGTCGCCGATCACGATCAGGGCATGCATCCCCTCCGCTCCCCGCTCGGCGACGAGGCGGACATGGCGGCGGAGGTTCTCGCCTCCGCACGGAGCGAGGAGGTCGTGCAACGAGGACCGGGTGATCAGGGACGGACGGCCCGGTGCCGCGGTGCCGGACAGGAGCAGGCAGTCCGCGGGGGCCTCGTGCAGGCTGAGCCGCGCCTCGGCGAGGAGCTCGGCGGGGTCGTCGGCCGCACCCAGGTGGCGGCCGGGATCGGCGGGGGTGATGTGCGTCGTCATGCCTCGACCCTGCGCGATCGGCCGGCCGAGCGGGCGGACAGGGGCCGCTCTGGGGACGGAGCCCCGGTGGGGAGGAACGGTCCCGTCCCGCCCGGGCGTGCGCGGGAGGTCCCACGCGGGAGGTCCCAGGCGTGCATGGGAAGATCAGGGGCACCCGTGCGAAAGGACCCCTCGATGACCGCTGCCTCACCGATTCCCCCCACAGGCCGCCTCTCGGAGCTCGACGCGCTGCTCGTCTCCCGGATCGAGGAGGTCACGGCCGCCGAGCTCTCCGAGCGCAGGACGCAGCTGGGGCGGATCTCGACGGAGAGCGCGGCGCTGGTGGACGACCTCGAGGCCTTCCTCGAGGGCGGGAAGCTGCTCCGCCCCCGGTTCTGCTTCTGGGGCGGGGTCGCGGCGCTCCGCCGGGAGCCGACGGCCGAGGAGGTCGAGGCGCTCGCGAGGCTGGGCGCGGCGATCGAGCTCGTGCAGGCGGCGGCGCTGCTCCACGACGACGTGATCGACCACTCCCCCGTGCGGCGGGGACGCCCGGCGCAGCATGTCCGGGCCCAGCGAGCGCACGAGGACGCGAGGCTCTCCGGCTCCGCCGAGGAGTTCGGCGTCGCGGTCGCGATCGTGCTCGGCGACCTCGCCCTGACCTGGGCGGAGCAGATCGCGGCGGCGATCCCGGGCCCTGCCGCCCGCGTCACGGCGGCCCGCGCCGAGTTCGAGGCCATGCGCACCGAGGTGATGTCCGGGCAGCACCTGGACATCCTCCATCAGGCGGGCGGCTTCGCCTCCGCCCCCGATGCGGAGCAGGCAGCGCTCTCGGTGATCCGCTGGAAGACGGTGCCGTACACCGTGCTGCGGCCCGTGCGGATGGGGGCGGCGCTGATGGGCGCCGAGGAGCCGGAGCTCGACGCGCTCTCGAGCTGGGCGATCGAGGTGGGGACCGCGTTCCAGCTGCGCGACGACCTGCTCAGCGTGGTCGGGGACCAGGACGCCACCGGCAAGCCGATCGGCGGCGACATCGTCGAGGGCAAGCGCACCGTGCTCCTGGCCCGCACCGAGGCCGCGGCCGACGCCGAGGGACGGCGCCTGCTCTCGCGCGTGGTCGGCGACGCCGAGGCGGACGAGGCGGCCGTCGATGCCGTGCACCAGCTGATGGTCGTGACGGGAGCGGTCGCCTCGATCGCCGCCGACGTGCGCGCTCGCGCGACCCGGGGCAGGGAGCTCCTGGAGGCCGCCGAGGGGCTGGGAGAGCTGGGCCGCGCTGGGCTCGAGGCCCTCGCAGGTCGTGCGACGGACGTCGACTCGCTGCAGGCCTGAGACCAGCGCCGACCGGGACGGGACGGCCTGGTCGGCCTGCCCGGCGGCGCCTCAGAGGGCGAGGGCGAGCGCCCGGCGGCGCACCTCGCCGCGCTGGCCCCGGCGGAGGTGGTCGATGGGGCGGCCGGGGAGCGAGTCGTCCTCCTCGAACAGCCAGGCCAGCAGCTCCGCGTCCTCGAAGCCGCCGTCGCGCAGCACGGTGATCGTGCCGGGCAGGTGCGGGGCGATCGCGCCGTCCTTCAGCAGCAGCGCCGGCACCATGCGCACCACGGGATCCCCGCGTCGCACGGCGACCAGCTGGCCCTCCTCGATGAGGCGGCGGACGCGCGAGACCTCGACGTCTAGCTGCTCGGCGACGTCGGGGAGGGTGAGCCATTCGGTGATGAGGGTGTCCAGGTCGTTCACGGGACCAGAGTGCCACGGCTCCGGCGGCCCGCGCATCCCGTCGACCTCGTCACTGTGCCGCGCGCCGCGTGTGTCGTTCCCCGTTCCGAGGCCCCTCGCCCCATAGATTCGGACACGTGAGCTCGGCGACGTCGACTTCCCCCGGCATCAGCCTGCTCCTCGACGACCGCTACCGGGTCGAGGAGCCGATCGCGCGCGGCGGAATGGCGACCGTGCACCGCGGGCACGACCAGCGGCTGGACCGCGTCGTGGCCCTGAAGATCATGCATCCCCATCTCGCGATGGACGAGGACTTCCGCCGTCGCTTCGGACGGGAGGCGCGCTCCGCCGCCCGCCTCGCCCACCGCAACGTCGTCGGCGTCTTCGACCAGGGCGAGGACGAGGACCGCATCTACCTCGCCATGGAGCTCATCGAGGGCGAGACGCTGCGCGCCCGGATCGTGGAGCGCGGACGCCTCACCGTCGGCGAGTCCCTCGAGATCACCGCGCAGGTGCTGGAGGCGCTGGTCGCCGCGCACGGGGCCGGGATCGTCCACCGCGACATCAAGCCCGAGAACATCCTGCTGGACGGGCAGGACACCGTGAAGGTCGCCGACTTCGGGCTCGCCCGCGCGATCGGGGCGAACAACTCCTCCACCGGCGCCGCCCTCCTCGGCACCGTCGCATACATCAGCCCGGAGGTGGTCACCCGCGGCGAGGCCGACGAGCGCAGCGACCTCTACTCCCTCGGCGTGGTCCTGTTCGAGATGCTGACCGGACGGCAGCCCTTCCGCGGCGAGCAGCCGGTGCACATCGCCTTCCAGCACGTCCACGAGGACATCCCCGCGCCCTCGACGCTGGTCTCCGGCATCCCCCGCTCGCTGGACTCCCTGATCACCTGGGCCTGCGCGCGCGGGGTCGAGCAGCGCCCCGCCTCCGCCGCGGATCTGCTGAAGGCGGTGCGGGAGCTCCTCCGCACGCTCCCCGCGGCGGTGCTCGCCGCCCGGCCCGAGGAGATCGAGCCGAGCGACACCGGCGACGTCCCCCGCCCCACCTCCTCGCTGGACGAAGTCGCGGCCGACATCTCCCGCGGCCCGCGCGTCTTCGCGCCCGGCGGCGCCGATGCCGAGACCGCCGCGCCCGCCGCCGCCGACGCCGGTGTGGAGGCGGAGGACGAGGACGGGACGGACGCCGAGGAGCCCGAGGTCGCCGCCGAGGAGGACGAGCGGACGCGCAGCCTCGTCGTGCGTGCTCCCCGGGCCCGGCGCGGACGGCACCTGCCCGTCGGCGCGCGCCGTCGCTCCCGGCCGATGGCCGCGCTCGCCGCGCTGAGCCTCGTGGCCGTGCTGGCGGGCGGGGCGTGGACCGGCGCCGACTGGTATCTCGAGACCGGCCCCGGCGCCGACCGGACCGTCCCGCTCGTCACCGGTACCCCGCTGCAGGACGCGGAGGCGGAGCTGACCGCCTCCGATCTCACCGTGCGAACCCAGGAGCGCTTCGACGACACGGTCCCGGCCGGGCACGTGATCTCCGCGGAGCCCTCGACCGGCACCACCCTGAAGAAGGGCAGCGACGTCCACCTCGTGGTCTCCAAGGGGGTGGAGACCTTCCCCGTCCCCGCGCTCGAGGGCACCGGCCTCGAGGAGGCGCGCGAGCAGGTCGAGGCGCTCGGTCTCGAGCTGGTCGAGGACGAGGCGGAGTACTCCGAGACCGTCCCCCAGGGCGTGGTGATCTCCCAGTCGGCCGACGCCGAGGCGCTCCCCGAGGGCGGCGAGGTGCACGTGGTCGTCTCGCAGGGCCGTCAGCCGCTGGCCGTGCCGGACCAGACCGGCGCCCCCGCGGCCTCGGCGCGCTCCACCCTCGAGGCGGCCGGCTTCCGGGTCACCAGTGCGGAGGCGCACTCCCCGTCGGTCCCGAAGGGCTCGGTGATCTCGCAGTCCCCCGCCTCCGGCACCCTGCACCGCGGGGACACCGTCCACATCGTCACCTCCCTCGGCCCGGAGATGGTCACGGTCCCGGACGTCTTCAAGAAGCCCGAGGCCGAGGCCCGCTCCGCCCTCGAGGCGGCCGGGTTCACGGTCGAGGTCGTCCATGACAAGGGCGAGCCGGTCTTCGGCCAGGTCTACGAGCAGACCGCCGCGGCGGGAAGCCAGCAGGCCAAGGGCTCGACGATCACGATCAAGGTCTTCTGAGCCCGCAGCCCGGGTGCCCGGGGTCCGGCGCTCCCGCCTCCCGCGCACGACGACGGCGCCGCCCCGACCGGGGCGGCGCCGTCGTCGTCGGGCTGCCGGGTGCGCGAAGCCGCTCAGCGGCGGGAGAGCATCTCCGCGACGAGGAAGGCGAGCTCGAGGGACTGCTGATGGTTCAGCCGTGGGTCCACGAGGGTCTCGTAGCGGCGGGTGAGGCCCTCCTCGTCGATCTCCCCGGTGCCGCCCAGCACCTCGGTGACGTCGTCGCCGGTGAGCTCCATGTGCAGGCCCGCCGGGATGGTGCCGAGCTCCTGGTGCACCTCGAAGAAGCCCACGACCTCGTCGAGGATGTCCTCGAAGCGGCGGGTCTTGTAGCCGTTGGAGGAGGTGATGGTGTTGCCGTGCATCGGGTCCGTCACCCAGGCGACCTGGGCGCCGGAGTCCCGCACGCCCTCGACCAGCGCCGGGAGCCGGTCACGGATCTTCCCGGCGCCCATGCGGGTGATGAAGGTGAGACGGCCCGGCTCTCGCTCGGGGTCGAGGCGGTCGATCAGGCGCAGCGCGTCGTCGAGGGAGGCGTCGGGGCCGAGCTTCACACCGATCGGGTTGCGCAGACGGGACATGAACTCCACGTGCGCGCCGTCGAGCTGACGGGTGCGCTCGCCGATCCACAGGAAGTGGCCCGAGCAGCCGTAGATCTCGCCGGTGCGGGAGTCGATGCGGGAGAGCGCCTCCTCGTAGTCCAGCAGCAGTGCCTCGTGGGAGGCGTAGAACTCCACGACCTTCAGCGCGTCGAAGTCCGCGCCGATGGCGTCCATGAAGCGCACGGCCTTGTCGATCTGCCCCGCGAGCTCCTCGTAGCGGTCGTAGCCGACGCCCGAGGAGGTGAAGCCGCGGTTCCAGGAGTGGACCTCGCGGAGGTCCGCGAAGCCGCCGTTCGTGAAGGCGCGCAGGAGGTTCAGCGTGGAGGCGCTGGTGGTGTACGTCTTCCACAGGCGGCGCGGATCCGGGATCCGGGCCTCCTCGGTGAAGGCGTGCTCGTTGACCGCGTCGCCGCGGTAGGTGGGCAGGGTCACGCCGTCGCGGGTCTCCTCGTCGGCGGAGCGGGGCTTGGCGAACTGTCCGGCCATCCGGCCCATCTTCACCACCGGCACGGAGGCGCCGTAGGTGAGCACGGCCGCCATCTGCAGGATGGTGCGGATCTTGTTGCGGATGCGATCCGCGGTGGAGTCCGCGAAGGTCTCGGCACAGTCGCCGCCGGCGAGGAGGAAGGCCTCGCCGCGGGCCGCGGCGGCGACGCGCTCGCGCAGCACGTCGACCTCGCCGGCGAAGACCAGCGGCGGCGCGGCGCGCAGGTCGTCGAAGACCAGGGCGCGGGACCGCTCGTCGGGCCACACGGGCTGCTGCACGCGCGGGAGCTCGCGCCAGGCGCCGAGCGCCGCCAGGCCGTCATCGGCCGAGGACAGCGAGAAGTCGTGGGCGCGGGCGGGGGCGTCGGGGCTGAATGGAGTCACGCCGACAGGGTAGCCAGTTCCGCACGGGTGCGTGCGCAGGGACCGATCGCCGGGCAGTGCGCGGCCCGTCGCGGGCACGGCGCGGGCCGGGCGAGAGCCCCCCACGGGCTCAGCGCCGTCGGCGCCGCGTCCCCGCGGGTTTCGCGGCGGCCTGCTCCGCGCGCAGCCGGCGCTTCACGTCGCTCGCGTACTCCGGGGCCCGCTCCTGCCCGGAGAGCGCGGCGATCCGGTCCATGACCTCGTCGGTCACGGCGCGCAGCCGTGTCGCCTCGTCGGCTCCGGGATGGCGGGCGACCACCTCCGCCGGATCGATCGGCGCCCCGACCTCCACATGGATGCGGGGTCGGCGGCGCGGGAAGTACTTCCGTCCCCGCTGCGCCTCGAAGGCGCCGATCATCGCGACCGGCACGATCGGTGCCTCGGCGGCGAGGGCGAAGCGCGCCACCCCGGTCTTCCCGCGATGCAGCCGGCCGTCGGGACTCCGGGTCCCCTCGGGATAGATGCCGAGCACGTCGCCACGGGAGAGCACCTCGAGCCCCGCCTGGATCGCGGTGCGCGCGGCCCCGCCGCCGCTGCGGTCCACGGGCATCACGTGCAGCCCTCGCATCACCGCGCCGGCCAGCCGCGCGATCGGCGAGCGGCCGGAGAAGATGTCGGACTTGCCCAGGAAGTGCACGCTGCGCCGCACCTGTCCGGGAAGGAACACGGTATCGGCGTAGGTGAGATGGTTCGACGCCAGGATCACCGGTCCCTGCTCGGGGATGTTCTCGTGGCCGCTGAGCGTCGGCGCCCACACGGCCCTCACCACCGCCATGACGAAGGGCTTGGCGATCTCGTACAGCACGTCGGCCCTCCTGCGGGCGCTCGAGGACGGGGCGATGATGCCCCGTGCGGAAGCGGATGCGACGATGTCCCCATGGCGTTCAGCGAACTGTCCCGGCCGTGGCGCGCGCGGGGTCACTCTAACCCGCGCGGCGGGCTCCTCCTGTGCCACGGGTTCACCGGCTCGCCGCAGTCGATGCGTCCCTGGGCGGAGCACCACGCCGCTCTCGGCTGGGAGGTCGAGCTGCCCCTTCTGCCCGGCCATGCGCGCACCGAGCAGGACCTCGCGCGCACCAGCTGGCAGGACTGGTACGAGTGCGTGCGCGAGGCGGCGCTGGAGCTGTCCGGCACGCTCGGGCCGATCGCGGTGGGCGGGCTGTCGATGGGCGGGAACCTCGCCCTCGCGCTCGCCGAGGACGAGGAGCTCGCCGAGGCGATCTCCGCCGTGGTCGCGGTGAACCCGGGGATGACGCTGCCCCGGATCGCGGCCGCGGCCGATCTGATCGCCCCGGTGGTGCGCACCCTGCCCGGGATCGGGTCGGACATCGCGCGCGAGGACGCCTCCGAGGAGGCGTACGAGCGGTTGCCGGTGCGCGCCGTCGGCCAGCTGAGCCGGCTGTTCCGCCGCACCCGCGAGGGCCTCGGCGCCGTCGAGGCGCCGCTGCTGCTGGCGACCTCCCGCGTGGACCACACCGTCCCGCCCTCCGACAGCGATCTCGTCGCCGCACGGGTCCGCGGGCCCGTCGAACGGCTCTCGCTCACCCGGAGCCACCATCTCGCGACGCTCGACTACGACGCCCCGCTGCTGTTCGAGACCTCGGCCCGGTTCCTGGACGCCCATGTCCCGTTCCCCGAGGGGTCCCGATGACCGGGGAGGACGGCCGCTCCCCCGAGCCCCGCGACGTCGACGCGGAGTTCGCCCGGATGCTGCGCGACGAGGGGCTCGCGCTCGGCCCCGGCAGGGCGCCGCGCGAGCCGGCCGCGCCGGAGGACGAGGACGGCCCCGGCCGCTTCGCCGCCGAGGAGGACGAGGACGGGCCGCCGACCGAGGAGGCCCTGCAGGAGTCCCGTCGACGTGCCCGCGAGGCGCACCCCTCGAGGGGGCCGCGGGACGCCCCGCCGCGCGAGCTCGACGACGACGAGGTGCTCTACGGCGACTTCGACCCGCCGGACCCGGACCTCCCCCAGCCCTCCTCCGCGGCGCTGTGGTCGTGGACCGCGATGCTCGGCGGCTTCGTGCTCCTGCTCGCCGTGACGCTCTCCGCCTCGCTGCCTTCCGTGCTCGGATGGGCCGGCGGCGTCGCGGCGCTCGGCGGGATGGTCTCGCTGCTGCTGCGACTGCCGCGCCGCCCCCGCGACGAGGGGGACGACGGCGCCGAGGTCTGAGCCGACGCCCCGCCGGCCCGGCGCAGGCCCCCGCCTGCGCGGCTGCGCTCCCCGCCTGCGCGGCTCAGCGGGCGAGGTCCGCGGCGCCGACGATCCCGGCACGGTTCCCCATGCCGGCGAGCACGAAGGGCGCCAGGGGCCGGTGCGCGCGGGCGGTGAGGCTCGCGGAGTACGCCTGCCGGGCGGGATCCAGCAGCAGGTCCCCGGCGGCCGAGACGCCGCCGCCGACGACGATCACGTCGGGGTCCAGCAGCGCGGAGATCGTCGCCGCGCCGCGTCCGAGCCAGGTCCCGATCTCGGCGATCAGCTCCCGCGCGCCCGGGTCTCCCTGCTGGGCCAGTCGCGTGACGAGCGGGCCGTCGATCGCGCGCCGGTCCCCGCCCGCGGCCTGCACCAGCGGACCCAGCAGCGGGTCGCCGCTCGCGGCCCGGCGCTTCGCGGCGCGCACGAGCGCGGTGCCGGCCGTGTACTGCTCGAGGCAGCCGCGCAGCCCGCACCCGCACCACTGCCCGTCGGGCACCGCGGTCATGTGGGCGACCTCGCCGGCGAAGCCCGCGCTGCCGCGCAGCAGGACCCCCTCCATCACGGCCGCGCCGCCGAGCCCCGTCCCGACGGTGAGCATCAGCATGTGGCGCGCCTCCCGGGCCGCGCCGAAGCGGAACTCCGCCCAGCCGGCGGCGTTCGCGTCGTTCTCGACGACGACCGGGAGCCCGGTGAGGCGCTCGAGCTCGTCGGCGAGGGGGTGATCGCGCCAGGCCAGGTTCGCGGCGAAGGTGACGGTGCGCCGGTCCGCGCCGATGAACCCGGCCGCGCCGACGCCGATCCCGCCGACGGCGTGCTCGCCGCGCAGCTCCGCGACCGCATCGGCGACCGCGACCTCGAGCAGCACCGGGTCCGTCGCCGGCGTGCTGCGCGTGGTCGCGGCGATGATCTCGCCGTCCTCGTCCACGACCCCTGCCGCGATCTTCGTGCCGCCGATGTCGACTCCGATGGAGAGCATCCGTCCCTGCCTCGTTCCCCTGCGCGCCGCGCGCATCCGGTCCTCGCGCAGCTGTCGCGCTCATCGTAGCGGCGCTCTGCCGTAGACTCGTCACGACCCCACCAGCGCTTCCGGCCAGGTCGTCCGGTACGCCGGTCACGTGCACCCCGCCGGATCGAAGGAGATTCGATGAAGCAGTACACCACGCCGCCCCAGCATCACAGCAGCCCCGACGAGAACGCGACGGACCTGCTGCTGGGGCGCCTCAGGGCGGATCCCTCCGTGCCGATCTTCGCGCTCGCCCAGGAGGGCGGCGGCTACCGACCGATGCGGACGGCCGACTTCGTCGAGGACGTCAAGGCGGTCGCGAAGGGGCTGATCGCCTCCGAGGTCGCCCCTGGCGACGTCGTCGCGATCCTCTCCCGCACCCGCTACGAGTGGGCGCTGGCGGACTGGGCGATCTGGTGGGCCGGCGGCGTCAGCGTCCCGATC
This sequence comes from Brachybacterium sp. SW0106-09, assembly GCF_001293905.1. Classification (NCBI taxonomy): domain Bacteria; kingdom Bacillati; phylum Actinomycetota; class Actinomycetes; order Micrococcales; family Dermabacteraceae; genus Brachybacterium; species Brachybacterium sp. SW0106-09. The sequence goes on along the minus strand of NZ_BCAK01000015.1, from coordinate 33,445 downwards.
TACGAGTCCTCCTCCCCGAGCCAGATCCAGTGGATCGCCTCGGACTCCGCGGCGAAGTTCGCCCTCGTCGAGTCCACGCGCCACAAGGAGGACATGGAGTCGGTGCGCGGCGAGCTGCCGGCGCTGCAGCGCATCGGCGTGCTGGAGGACGGGATCCTCGAGGACCTCAGGCAGCGCGGCGCAGGGATCAGCGACGAGGAGCTCGAGTCCCGGCGCACCGCGCGCCGTCTCGAGGACGTCGCCACCATCATCTACACCTCCGGCACGACCGGCCGTCCGAAGGGCGCCGAGCTCACGCACGCGAACTTCGTCGACACCACCCGCAGCGCGGTGACGCTGCTGGGCGAGAAGGTGCTGCCCAGCGGCTCGCGCCTGCTGATGTTCCTGCCCATGGCGCACGTCTTCGCCCGTCTGATCACGGTGCTCGCCGCGGCCTGGCCGGTCACCACGGCCTTCACCCCGGACACCAAGAACCTCCTGCCCGACCTCGCCGCCTTCAAGCCCACGTTCCTGCTCGCCGTGCCGCGCGTGTTCGAGAAGGTCTACAACGGCGCCGAGGCCAAGGCGATCGCCAGCGGCAAGGGCAGGATCTTCGGCGCCGCCGCGAAGACCGCGATCGACTACTCCACCGCGCTGGCCGATGGGAAGGTCCCGCTCACCCTCTCGCTCAAGCACAAGCTCTTCGACCGTCTCGTCTACGGCACCCTGCGCGAGGCGATGGGCGGTCAGGTCAAGTGGGCGGTCTCCGGCGGCGCTCCGCTGGGTGCGCGGCTGTCCCACTTCTTCCGCGGCATCGGCGTGACCGTGCTCGAGGGCTACGGCCTCACCGAGACCACGGCGCCGATCTGCGTGAACCTGCCCTGGGACGTCCGCCCCGGCACCGTGGGCCCGCCCCTGCCCGGCTCCTCCGTCGCGATCGACGACAGCGGGGAGCTGCTGGTCAAGGGCGTGATGGTGTTCAAGGGCTATCACAACAACCCCGAGGCCACCGCCGAGTCCCTGAAGGACGGCTGGTTCCACACCGGTGACCTCGGCTCCCTCGCCGACGACGGATCGATCACGATCACCGGACGCCGCAAGGAGGTCATCGTCACCGCGGGCGGCAAGAACGTCTCCCCGGCGCAGCTCGAGGACCAGCTGCGCTCCCACCCCCTGGTCAGCCAGTGCGTGGTGATCGGCGACCAGAAGCCCTTCGTCGCCGCGATCCTCACGCTGGACGCCGAGATGCTCCCGACCTGGCTGAAGAACAACGGCAAGCCGGAGATGAGCCTCACCCAGGCTGCGGAGGACGCGGAGATCCGCGCCGAGCTGCAGAAGGTGGTGGACCGGGCGAACGAGTCGGTCTCCCGGGCCGAGTCGATCCGCTCCTTCGTGGTCATCGACTCCGACTTCACCGAGGAGAACGGCTATCTCACGCCCTCGCTGAAGCTCAAGCGCAACGTGGTCGTGAAGGACCTCGCCCCGATCATCGAGAAGATCTACTCCGCGCCCAAGCCCCAGGGCTGAGCGCGGCCGCGCCTCGCGGCGGCCGACGGGCCCCGGCACCTCGGAGGTGCCGGGGCCCGTCGCGCGTCGTGGGCCCGTCGCGCATCGCGGGCCCGTCGTGCGTCCGGGCTCGTCGCGGACCGGTGCCCGCGCAGCCTCCCGACGTCCGGCTGTCGGGGCCGCGTCGTAGCCTGTCCCCCATGCCCGCACGCCGTCAGCTCAGCTTCGAGGACCTGGGCACCCCGCTCGCGGAGGCGACGCTGGTGGTGGTCGATCTCGAGACCACCGGGACGGACCCCTCCGCGGACGCGATCACCGAGATCGGCGCGGTGAAGGTGCGCGGCGGCGAGGTGCTCGGCGAGTTCCGCACCTTCGTGGACCCGGAGCGTCCGATCCCGGCCTACATCGCCTCCCTCACCGGCATCTCCGACGCGACCGTGCGCGGCGCCCCCTCGATCCGGACCGTGCTGCCGATGTTCCTGGACTTCGTCGGGCCCGAGGCCGCGCTGGTGGCCCACAACGCCCGCTTCGACATCGGCTTCCTGCGCGCTCGCGCCGCCGAGTGCGCGCTGGAGTGGCCCGCGCCGACCGTGCTGGACACCCTCGCGCTCGCCAGGACGGTCTTCCGCCGCGACGAGGTGCGCGATCACAAGCTCTCGACCCTCGCCGCCCATGTCGGGGCGGCGGTCACCCCGGACCACCGTGCCCTCTCCGATGCCCGCGCGACGGTCGACGTGCTCCACGCGATCATCGCCCGGCTGGGCCCGACCGGCGCCTCGACCCTCGAGGATCTCGGCACGGCCCACCGCCGGGCCAAGCCCGTGCAGCTGCGCAAGAAGCACCTCGCGGCCGACGTTCCCTCGGTCCCCGGCGTCTACCAGTTCCTCGACGCGCACGGTTCGGTGCTGTACGTCGGCACCTCCCGGAACCTGCGCTCCCGGGTGCGCACCTACTTCACCGCGAGCGAGACGCGCCGCGCGATCCTGGACATGCTGCCGCGCGCGGAGTCGCTGCGAGTGATCGAGTGCGCCACCGCCACCGAGGCCGCCGTGCGCGAGCTGCGGCTGATCGCGAAGGAGAAGCCGCCCTCGAACCGGCGCGGGCTGCGCCCGGAGGCGGCGCACTGGCTGCGGCTCGGGCCGACTGGCGAGGGGCTGCGCGGGGCGCGGCTGGCCCGCACGGAGGCCGACGGCTCGGCGCACATCGGTCCGCTCTCCTCCCGGCACGACGCCCAGCCGCTGCGCGGACTGCTCACCGACGCGATCATGGGGCGCGGTGCCGCACTGGAGGCCGAAGCCGCGCACGGCGCCGCCCCGTCGAGCGGGCATCACCAGCGTCTGCGCCGCGCCATGGTCGCCGACCCGCGCGAGGTGCTCGACCATGCCGCTTCCCGGCTGCGCGCCCACGTCGACGCGGGACGCTACGAGGACGCGGAGAAGCTGCGCCGACTGGCTCTCGCCTATCTCGACGCCGCCCGTCGCGCCTCACGCCTGCGCGCCCTCGCGGAGGTGCCGCTGCTCATCGCGGCCCGGCCCAGCACCGAGGCCGTGATCGGCGGACGCGGCTGGGAGCTGCTGGCCGTACGTCATGGACGCTTCTCCGGCACCACGCTGGTTCCGGCGGCGAAGGATCCCCTGCCCTTCGCCCGCTCCCTGGCGATGACGGGGACCGGCGAGGCCGAGCTCGCCGCGCCCCTGTGCCAGGGGTATCACCAGGAGGCCGAGATCCTGCTGGGGTGGCTCGAGGGCGAGGGCGTGCGCACGGTGCTGTGCGAGGGATCATGGCAGGTGCCGGCCCGGGCCCGGTTCGATGCGGAGCACCTCGCCCGGCGCTTCGCCATGACCTCGACCGCCCAGGGGGAATAGGCTCACGGGAGAAGCCGCCCGGCGCCCCCGCGCCCGTCGAAGGAGAATTCATGATCACCGCCATCGTCTCGATCGTCGTCGACCCCCAGCGCATCCAGGAGGTCGCCGAGGCGATCGTCGACATCGACGGGATCGAGCAGGTCTACTCCGTCACCGGCGACGTGGACCTGATCGCGGTCGCCCGTGTGCGGAACCACGAGGACCTCGCCGGCGTGATCGCCGGCTCCCTCAGCCGGGTCGAGGGCGTCCGCGACACCACCACCAACATCGCCTTCAAGACCTACTCCAAGCGTGACCTCGACGCCGCGTTCGACCTGGGTCTCGAGGGCTGAGAGCCCCTGCCGCCCTGGGCGATCGCACCTCGCCCCCGGGCGGAGGCCGTCCCGGGACGGCGTCGGCCGATCGTCCCGGTCCGCTCAGCCGTTCGCGGCGAGCGACTCCTGGGACGCCGCCGCCCAGCGCGCGAGCAGCGTCGCCGGCGCCCCGCTGTCGAGCGTGGAGATCGCCTCTGCGTGGGCGGCGCGGAAGCGGTCCTCGAAGCCGTCGGCGGCCGGCTGCCCGATGCCGTCGTGGGCGAGTATGCCCGCCGCGGCGTTCAGCAGCACCGCATCCCGGATCGGGCCCATCCGCCCGTCCTTCGCCCCCGCATAGAGGTCACGGGCGACCTGTGCGTTCTCCTCGGCCGTGCCGCCGCGGAGCGCGTCGTGGGGGCTGCGGGGGATGCCCATCAGCGCCGTCGGGTCCAGCAGGCGCGAGCGCACCTCCCCGCCCCGGACCTCCCAGACGTCCGAGGCGGCGCTCACCGTCAGCTCGTCCAGGCCGTCCTGACCGCGGAAGACGAGGGCGCTGGTGCCGCGCGAGGCGAACACGCCGGCGACGGTCGGCGCGATGGCAGGATCGGCGACCCCGACCGCGCTCGCGAGCGGCCGCGCGGGGTTCGTGATCGGTCCCAGGATGTTCATCACGGTGGGGATGCCCAGGCCCTTGCGAGCCTCGGCGGCGAAGCGCATGGAGGGATGGAACACCTGCGCGAAGAGGAAGGTCATGCCGACCTCGCCGACCAGGCGCTCGACCTCGGGCACGGGGAGGTCCAGGCGCACGCCGAGCGCCTCGAGCACGTCGGCCGAGCCCGAGCGCGAGGTCGAGGCGCGGTTGCCGTGCTTGACGACGGTGCGGCCGGACGCGGCGATCACGATCGAGGCCATCGTGGAGATGTTCACAGTCTGCGCGAGGTCGCCCCCGGTGCCGACGATGTCGATCGCATGCCGCTCCACCGCGACGGGACAGGCATGGGCGACCATCGAATCGGCCAGAGCCTCGAGCTCCGTGCTGCTGACGCCCTTGGCCTGGAGCGCCACGAGGAAGCCCGCCAGCGGGACGGGACCCGCCTCTCCGGTCATGATCTCGTCCATCGCCCAGCTCGCCTCGGCGTGCTCGAGATGCTCGCCGCGCACCAGGCGCGCGGTGAGCCGGGACCAGGTCGGGGTCTGCTCGCTCATGCCTCGATCATCGCACCTGCGAGCGGGTGCACCGTCGCCCTGGTCACGGATCGGATCACGGAACGGTCACGACGCACGCACATGGTCGATCACCTGGGCGTATCGACGCGTGTCCTGGTTCGTGACAGGCCGTCAGGAGGGCTATGCTGGCACGGTCCGCCCGGGGCGCAGGCCCCGCGATGTGCTCGGTCGTCGTGAACCGACACACCGAATCTGACGACACGACATAATGGTGACGTGACTACTGCGACTCTGCCTGTGCGCTCCTCCCCCGCTGCCGCCCCAGCGGTCGGCCGCCCGAACCCGACGCAGATCGGCACCCTCGTCTGGCTCGCCAGCGAGCTCATGTTCTTCGGCGGCCTGTTCGCGATGTACTTCACGCTGCGGTCGTTGGCACCGGAGACCTTCGCCGAGGGCCAGTCGAACTTCACCCATGGCTTCGCGCTGCTGAACACCTCGATCCTGGTCTTCAGCTCCGTCACCTGCCAGATCGGCGTCTTCGTCGCCGAGGGCCGCTTCCCCTGGGGGCAGTCCTTCTCGCCGCGCAAGCGCCGCGAGGGCTCGATCTTCAACATCGCCGGCTGGGGGATGATCGAGTGGTACACGCTCACCTTCATCCTCGGCGCGATCTTCGTCTCGGGCCAGGCCTACGAGTACGCCGAGCTCATCCACAGTGGCGTCACGATGTCGTCCTCGCCGTTCAGCTCGGTCTTCTACCTCGCCACCGGCTTCCACGGCATCCACGTCGTCGGCGGCCTGATCGCCTTCCTGATGGTGCTGATGCGGGCCTACGTCGCGGAGAAGTTCACAGCGCACGAGCAAATCTCCGCGATCTGCGTCTCCTATTACTGGCACTTCGTCGACGTGGTCTGGATCGTGCTCTTCTTCGTCGTGTACATGCTCGACCCGATCCTGACCGGCACCTCCTCCGGCCACGTGGTCCCGGTCGACTTCGACTGGACGATCTTCTGATCCGCGCAGCGGCCCCCGGGCCCCAACGCACCCCCGAACTCCTGTCCCTCCCCGCCCGCCCCCTCCACGAATCGAGGTCCGAACCGTGAAGGCTCTCGCCGCACGTCGTCATCACCCGATGGCGCTACTCGTGATCCTGCTGCTCGCGCTCGTCGCGACCGGCGGGCTGTACGCGGCCCTGCAGCCGCAGGCGGCCCAGGCCGAGGCCTACACCGACAGCGAAGTCGAGCAAGGTCGTGCCCTCTTCCTCGCCAACTGCGCGACCTGCCATGGACTTGATGCCGCGGGTCTCAGCGACCCCGACGGTCAGACCCTCGGCCCCTCGCTGATCGGCGTGGGCGCCGCCGCCGTCGACTTCCAGGTCGGCACGGGCCGCATGCCCATGCAGGCCTCCGGCGCCCAGGCCCGCCAGAAGCCGCAGCAGATGAACGAGGAGCAGACCCGTCAGCTCGCCGCGTACGTGGCCTCGCTCGGCCCCGGCCCGTCGGTGCCGGACGAGGAGTGGCTGGACACCAGCAAGGGCAACGCCGAGCGCGGCGGCGAGATCTTCCGCATGAACTGCGCCATGTGCCACAACGCCGCCGGTGCCGGCGGTGCGCTGACCCGAGGCAAGTACGCCCCGCCGGTCGTGGGCGTCGAGGGCAAGCACGTCTACGAGGCCATGGACACCGGTCCCCAGAACATGCCGGTCTTCAACGAGACCAACCTCTCGCCCGAGGACAAGCGGGACGTCATCACCTACCTCGAGACCCTCGAGGAGACCGGCTCCCCCGGCGGCATCTCCCTGGGCTCCCTCGGCCCCGTGACCGAGGGCCTGTACGCCTGGACGATCATCCTGTCCCTGCTCCTCGGCGCCGCCGTGTGGCTGGGGGCGAAGGCCAAGTGAATGCGAGCATGAACACCAACACCGACGGCAGCTCCCCCACCCGGGTCAGCACCCTCGCCCCCAAGGAGGGCGGCGGGTTCCCGAACCCGGGTCTGCCTCCCCACTCCCCCCGTCAGACCGACATCTCCAAGCCCGCGGAGAAGCGCGCCGAGCGACTCGTCGCCTTCATGTTCCTCCTCAGCGTGGTCGGGACGGTCATCTTCATCGCGGCGTACTTCCTCGTCACGCCGCTGGACACCAACATCTTCGCGGAGGAGGGCACTCCCCGCGCGCTGTGGTGGTCCAACCTCGTCACGGGCCTCGGTCTCGCGATCGCGGTGTTCTTCATCGGCGCCGCAGCGGTGCACTGGGCCAAGACGCTCATGCCCGACGAGGAGTGGGTCGAGGAGCGCCATGACGTCCGCGGCTCCGACGAGACGCGCAAGGCCGCTGCCGAGATGATCACCAGCGGTCTGGCGGAGACCGGCATCGGCCGTCGTCCCGTCATGGTCACCGCGATGGTGGCGGCTCTCGCGGCCCTGCCCATCGCCGTGCTCGCCCCGCTGTCGACGCTGGGCCCGCTCCCGGGCAACAAGCTCCACCACACCTTCTGGGGCCAGAACCCGGGCCAGCGCCTCGCCCGGGACCACGACGGCACGCCGATCAAGCTCTCCGACGTCGCGATGAACTCGATCTTCCACGTCATGCCCGAGGGCCTCACCGACGAGACCCCGCACCACCTCGAGGAGCGCGCGAAGGCCGCGGCCGTGATCGTGCGCATCGACCCCAAGCTCGCGAAGAACGACGAGTCGATGTCGATGGGCGTGGAGGGCGTGCTCGCGTTCTCGAAGATCTGCACGCACGTCGGCTGCCCGGTCGCGCTGTTCGAGCAGCAGACGCACCACATGCTCTGCCCGTGCCACCAGTCCACCTTCGACGTCACCGACGGCGCCAAGGTGATCTTCGGCCCGGCCCACCGTCCGCTGCCGCAGCTGCCGATCGAGGTCGACGCCGAGGGGTATCTCGTGGCCCCCGGCGACTTCACCGAGCCGATCGGTCCCAGCTTCTGGAACATCCACAAGGACAAGTGATCACATGACGACCACGACTCCCAGCACCCGGAAGCAGTCTTCCGACGGCGACTCCCGCATCCTCAAGCTCGGTGCGGTGGGCGGCGACTTCCTCGACCAGCGCCTCTCCGGCGCCGGCTTCGTGAAGTTCTTCGCGCGCAAGGTCTTCCCGGACCACTGGTCCTTCATGTTCGGCGAGATGGCGCTGTACAGCTTCGTCATCCTCCTGATCTCCGGCGTCTTCCTGACGATGTTCTTCGACCCCTCCATGGAAGAGGTCATCTACAACGGCCCGTACGAGGCGCTCCAGGGCGCCACGGTCTCCCGCGCCTTCGAGTCGACGATGGAGATCGCGTTCGAGGTCAAGGGCGGTCTGCTGTTCCGGCAGATGCACCACTGGGCAGCGCTCGTGTTCATGGTCGCGATCTTCGTGCACATGTTCCGCGTGTTCTTCACCGGCGCGTTCCGCAAGCCCCGCGAGCTCAACTGGCTCATCGGCTTCTCCCTCATGGTGCTCGGCATGGTCGCCGGCTTCTCCGGCTACTCCCTCCCGGACGACGTCCTCTCCGGCAACGGCCTGCGCGTTGTCGACGGCCTGATGAAGGCGATCCCGATCGTCGGCACCTACCTGTCGATGCTGCTCTTCGGCGGAGAGTTCCCGGGCACCGACATCATCCCGCGACTGTTCACGATCCACATCCTGCTCGTGCCCGCGGCGATCCTGGGCCTCATCGCGATCCACCTCGTGCTCGTGGTCGTGCACAAGCACACCCACTACGCGGGCCCGGGCCGCACCAACCGCAACGTCGTGGGACACCCGGTGCTGCCGGTGTTCGGCGCGAAGGCAGGCGGCTTCTTCTTCCTCGTCTTCGGCATCATCACGCTGATCTCGGCGACCACCCAGATCAACGCGGTGTGGGTCTACGGCCCCTACGATCCCTCCCCCGTCTCAGCCGGCACGCAGCCCGACTGGTACATGCTCTGGACCGACGGCGGCCTGCGCCTCATCCCGGGCTGGGAGTTCACGATCTTCGGCTACGTGATCTCGCTGAACATGCTGATCCCGATGGCGGTCTACGGCGCGATGCTGGCGTTCCTCGCCCTGTTCCCCTTCATCGAGGCCTGGGTCACCGGTGACGATCGCGAGCACCACCTCGCGGACAAGCCGTACAACGCGCCGGTGCGCACCGGCATCGGCGTCGCCTGGATCGTCTCGTACCTGATCCTCGCGCTGGCGGCGACCAACGACCTGATCGCGATCGCCCTGCAGCTCTCGATCAACGACCTCACCTGGCTGTTCCGTGTGTCGTTCTTCGTGGCCCCGGTGCTCGCCTTCTACATCACGAAGCGCCTGTGCCTCTCGATCCAGCGTCAGAAGCGCGATCTCGTGCTGCACGGCCGGGAGACCTCCCGCATCGTCCGCACCGGCTCCGGTGACATGATCGAGATCCACGAGCCGCTGGACGAGTACGAGCGCTGGGAGCTCGTCGCCCACGACGACTACCGTCCGCTCAAGGCGGGCAAGGGAGTCTCCTCCCTGCGTGCCAAGGCCACCAGCTTCTTCTTCAAGGACCGCATCGAGCCGGTCACCCCGGCGTCGCTCCGCGAGGCGCTCGAGCATGCCGGCCACGAGAAGCACGTCATCGACGAGGCCACGGGCGGCGACTACCGCACCCCGGCCGAGAAGGTCGTGCACTGACCGTTCACTGACCACCGCAGCGGAGTACGCGAGAAGGGCCCCGAAGATCGATCTTCGGGGCTCTTCCCTGTGTGCTGCGGGAGGAGTCGCTCGGCGGAGCGCGTACGCACGTCGGCGGGCACGGGCTCGGACCGTCCTAATCTGCCGAGCCCCCGTCGGCGGTGGGTGCACCGTCAGTGCATCAGGCGACTGCGCCGCATTCCCCCATCGCCCCGCTCCCCGCGACCTGCGACGGCGTCGACGAGATAGCGGGCGGTGATCAGACCGAGGCGCCGCTCGGCACGGCGGAGGGCGCGCAGCGAGCGCAACGGGCTCCGGGCGGCGTCCAGTCTGTCCTTGGTGAGCACGTCACGAGCCCAGGCGACGGCATGCTCCTCCCCCTCGGCGCTGTGGAAGAGCTGCGCTAGCTGCGCTCATCCCGGTCAAGTCCCGTTGTGTGGTGGCTTTTGGGTCAGGCGGTCATGAGGAGCCGGCTGGTGGTCTCGGGGGTGTCGTTGGTGAGCATGTCGGCGAGTCGGCGTAGGGAGATGTCGCTGATGTAGCGGCGTTCGCCGTATTGCCATTCCTCGTGCTGGTCCTGGAGGACTGCGCCGACGAGTCTGGTCGCAGAGTCCCGGTTCGGGAAGATCTGGACGACGTCTGCTCGGCGCTTGATCTCCCTGTTCACCCGCTCGATGGGGTTGTTCGACCAGATCTTTCGCCAGTGCTCGATGGGGAACGCCGCGAATGCGGTCAGGTCTGCCTCGGCGTCCTTGAGCATGGCCGCGATCTTCGGGAAGGAGGCCTCGAGCGAGGCCGTGACCTGCTGATAGGTCTCGCGGACCGTTTCCGGGCTGGTCTGGGCGAAGATCGTGGAGACCAGGGCGTTGACGGGCTTGGAGCGCGCCGAGCCGAGCGCCTGGGTGATGTTGCGTGCGAAGTGGACCCGGCAGCGCTGCCATGACGCTCCCGGAAGCACTGCCTTGATCGCATGCTTCAGCCCCGCGTGCGCGTCACTGGTCACCAGCAGCACGCCTTCCGGTGCGGCGGGGGTGGAGACCCTCAACCCGCGTTCGCGCAGGCTGCGGAGGAACTCGGTCCAGAAGCCGGTGGTCTCCGCGTCACCGATCGCCATCCCGAGCACTTCTCGGTGACCGGTCGCGGCCACGCCCGTGGCGACGACGACGGCTTGGGAGACGACCCGGCCGCCCTGGCGGATGTCGAGATAGGTCGCGTCCAGGAACAAGTAGGGGAACCAAGTGTGGTCCAGGCGGCGGTGGAGGAACTCCGCGACGACCTCGTCGATCTCGCCGCAGATCCTCGAGACCTGGGACTTGCTGATCCCGGACTCGTTGCCCAGCGCCCGCACGAGGTCCTCGACCTTCCTGGTGGAGACGCCGTCGATCCAGGCCGTGCAGATCACCGCCCAGAGCGCTTTGTCGACCCGGCGACGAGGATGCAGCAGCGCGGGATAAAACGAGCCGGCCCTTAGCTTCGGGATCGCCAGATCCAGCTCTCCCGCCGGGGTAGCCAGGCGCTTTGCCCTGGTGCCATTGCGACGGGTCGAGCGGGACGGGGAACGTTCGTAACGCTCCGCACCGATCTTGACGGACGCTTCGGCATCGATGAGGTCCTGGAGTCCGGCCTGGAGAAGCCGGCGGAACAGCTCCTCATGAGCGAGGTCGGGGTCCTGGAGCAGTTCACTGACGAGGGTCGAGAGTGCAGACTGGTGGTGGGTCATCGCGGGTCCCTATTTCTTGGTCGATTTGGGAGGTCCCGCGATGACCCTTCATCGCCTACCAGCAGCTCCACGCCACCCCGGGATTGCCACCACGCTAAGGGACACACCCATGGAATCCTTCTTCGCACTGCTCCAGAAGAACGTCTTGGATCGAAAGCGCTGGAGGACCAGAGAGGAACTGCGGATCGCGATCATCACCTGGATCGAGCGGACCTACCACCGTCGTCGCCGACAGGCCCGCCTCAGCCGATTGACCCCTATCGAGTACGAGACCATCATGAACCCGACCGTCAGACTGGCGGCCTAACCCCAGCTGACACCTGATCGCGCATCAGTCCCGGTACTCCTGGAGGTGCTCCCTGACGAGCCGAACGCACCTCGCGCGCAGCTGGGGATCGATCTTCCACGGGTGCCTGTCCATCCTTCCGGACTCAAACAGCAGCGGCACCAGACCTGGGCCGATTCACTGTGAGATCCCCTCAGACTGCGGATGGGGCTTGCGGACTACGTCCTAACGCGCCGGGAGCGAGCTCATGCGGACTCATTCTTTCTCGCGCTGTCCATTCCCGGGACGATCCTTCGGGTGAGGTCGAGCGCGATGAAGGCGAGGAGCGTGACTCCGAGGAGGGGGAGGGCGAGGCCGACGACCGCAGCGATCGCGATGAGGATGCCGTAGGCCGCCGCGGTGTCGACGCGACGACCGAGAGGGCGAGGGAGGCCTGTGCGTGGCGGCTTGGGGCGGCGTCGCCACCACATGCGGTACCCGATCACGATGAGCGCGATTACCGCACCGGCGATGGCGATGAGCAGGAGCTGGTTGGGCCAGCCGAAAAGGATGCCCATGTGGAAGGAAATCCCAGCTTCGGCGAGCTTCCCGGCAACGGGCCAGTCGGCGAAGCGCACGCTCCCGACGACAGCTTCGGAGGTGGGGTCGATCGCCATGGAGTCCTGCTTCAGGGGCCATGATCGCTGCACCTGGGAGACGAGCCACGCTCCTCCGTCGGTGCTGGGGGTGATCGCTACCGGGTCGGTCAGGCCCTCTTGGCGGGCCGCCTCGAGCACGCTCTGCGCGGTGGCAGGCACTTCGGTTTCTGCGATCGGGGTGGTGGTTGCCGCCTCGGAGGAGAGGTAGGGCGTTGACCAGCTCAGGCTCTGGCGCAGTGCGCTGACGTTGCCGCCCGCGAATTGGGACCAGGTCAGTCCGGTGGCGGAGAGGAAGAACGTTCCGATAGCGGCCCAGACGCCGATGGTGGCGTGGAGGCTTATGGAGCGTTGGCGCTGCGGTCCCTTACGCTGGGGCAGGAGGTAGGCGCGTGCAGAGCGAGTGCGGACTTTACGTGTGACCCAGAGGGTGAGTCCGCTGAGGGCGAGGACCCACAGCCAGCTGGCCGCGACTTCGCTGTACCAGCGGCCGGCGTCCCCGAGGTGGAGATTGCGGTGGAGATCGTCGAACCAGGTCCGCAGCGGCAGCCACTCCCCGAAGGTGTTCAGCACGCCGGTCACCTCCCCGGTATAGGGGTCGACGAACGCGGTGAGCTGGCGATCCTCGCGAGCCGAGGGGGAATCGAACGTGACGCGCGTGGTGGACTCGGCATCCTTGGGCGGACGGATCTGCGTGATCGTGCCGTCTGTGACCTCGCTCCGCGCCGCCTCGACCTGCTGCGCCAGCGGCACCATCTCCGCGCCGGCCGGGGCACTGGCGTGGAGTTCCTTGTCGTAGACGACCTGTTCGATCTGCGGGGTCAGCGCGTACAGGATCCCGGTCGCCGCGGCGACCAGGAGGAACGGCGCAATGAACAGCCCCACGTAGAAGTGCAGGCGGAGCGTGAGCTCTCGCAGCTCATCGCGCAGTCGGCGCGGGCGAGAGGTGTTGCCACCGGTGGGGCGGGGCGAGGCTCGGGTGGCCATCGGGTCGAGCCTTTCGCTGTGACGGAGAGGTGGCGTGGGCCGGGTTCACATGAGGGCGAGCATGAGCGCCATTCCTGCGGCCATCAGGAGGTGGCAGGCCGAGTGGGCGCGGTGCCCCGGATCGCGGAGCAAGCGCACGAGCCACCACGCGGTGATCACGGCGCTGAGCACGACGGCCCCCCAGTTGACTGCCTCCGCCCAGGCAGGGGCCGGCGCCATCTCCATCGCCATCTCGTCCCCGGTCCCGCCGCCGTGGTGTCCGGCGTGCGCATCGGCGGAGCCGCCCATGGCGTGGCCCATCAGCAGGGGCATCGCCAGCAGCATCCAGATCGTCACGGAGTTGAGCACCACGTGGTTAACCACCCCCACGCGCTCACTCACCCCGTGGACAGTGGGGAGGCCGAGCAGCATCACGACGGTGAAGAGCGCGAAGAGGGCGACCTGGATCCAGGTCCCGGCCGTGCCGACCGGCCGCCACACCATCAGCAGCATCGCCAGGCTCATCACGAGATGGTTGACGTGCACCGCCGTCGCCACCGGCCCATGATGGGAGGAATGCACTGACCCAGTGATCACTGCGGCGGAAGCGCCGCGGCTCTGTGCGAGGTGAACTGCGCAGAACACGGCCGTTGCGAGGAAGATGGCGGTCAGCACGAATGACCAGGGAGACTCGATCACAGCACTGGACTCTACAGGAAGTAGAATTAGAGATGTACGGCGACACCCGTGCGCGGTACGGTACTCGGACTGAGGCGTTACACGGGGAGGGAGTGGTGACGAGATGGCGGGAGTGAGGTCTCGATCCTCCGGCGCACTGGAGGCACTGGTGATGCGAGCTTTATGGACTTCCACCGGCTCCCTTAGCGCGAGAGCGATCCAGGCATCTTTTGAGGATCCCGCGCCAGCGCAGACCACGGTTCTGACAGTGCTCTCCCGGCTCGAGGCGAAGGGGATGGTTTCTCGCCGAGCCCGGTCACCTCGGCGCGTGACCTTCGAAGCGGTCGTGAGCAGTGCGCAGGCGCATGCCGCGGACATGGTTGAGGTCCTCGATGACGCTCACGATCGTGAGGATGCGCTGATGGCGTTCACCGACAACCTCTCTGAGTCCGACCTTGATCTGGTGATGGATGCGATCACGTCACGGCGGTCTCGCCGAGGTCGCTGATGGTCTGGACCGTGGTCGGGCCGTTGCTGGCTGGCCTGATTGCATGCCCGCTCTCCGCGTACCTCGTATCCCGTGGGAGGTGGCAGATCCGCCATCCCCGGCGGGCGCTGATGGTGTGGGCCTCGGTTGGTGTTGTTGGGCTGGTCATCGCGATCGCGTCAATTCTCCTGGCGGCCGCGCTCTCCCTGTCGGCGAGCTCCGCGAGCGCTGCGGCCGAGGGGCTTGCTCTCACGTTCATCGCCTGGGCCGGTCTCGGGGGGCTAGGGATCGTGGGATCGCTCGCCCACCTGGGCAGGGTCGATCCCGGCAAGGATGATGACGAGCGGCCGAGCGTCGCGGAAATGCTCTCGCGCCGCCGAACGGACTCCTGGCAGGTCGGCGCTGTTGCCGTGGTCGAGATCGAGGATTCTCGCTATGTCGCGGTGGCCGTCCCGGGCGCGACGCCGTCGATCTTCGTCTCGCGCGCCGTTCGGCACGCGCTTCCGCCCTCCTACCTGTCCGCGGTTCTCGCCCACGAAGCAGCACATCTCGATCAGCTTCACGCGCTGGTGAGGGGGGTCGGAGCGTGGCACGTAGCGTGCCTGCCCAAGAGGTCCCGGCTGCGACGAGAGCTTGCTTCACGGATCATGCTGCTCACCGAGCTGGCGGCCGACGATGTCGCTGCCGAGAAGGTCGGCCCCGCCCATCTGCACGACGCCCTCGTCGCACTCCATCACCTCGCCCCCTCCCGCGAGCTGGAAGTTCGTGCCGCTCGCGTTCGAGCGCTCCACAGGACTTACCCTCTGCCGCAGGGGAGGGTACTGGTGGCTTCCCTTCCGGGGCAGAGACTGCAGCGAAAGCAGCGTTGAGATGCGTGCGGGAGACGTCAGCAACAGCATGAGCGGCCATCTCGTGCTGCGTACTCGACATCTTGTAGATTCGGTGAGGTGAAGCAGAGAGTAGTACTCCTGGCGGTGGGCTCGCTCCTCCTAGCGGCGCTACCCGCGGTGGCAGCGAACCTGCTCAGCGGCCCGGCCGTCTATGAGGACATACACCGGGAGTTCCCCGGGCTCGGGACAGCCGTGGTAGCTGCAGGTCTGCGTGGCGCCGCCGATCTCGCAGCACTGGTCTCCCTGGGCGCCGTCGTCGCGGTGCTGTTTCTGCATCCGCGCTCTATCCGCTCGGCAAGCAGTGTGCGGTTCGGCCCCGACCTGACCCTCCTTACCTGGGCTTCGGGCGCGTGGGTCGTACTGGCGGCGGCGAACGTGATCGTCTCGGCGCCCGAGTCCAACGGCCTCGGGATGGGCCGTCTCTTGGAGCCGGGATCGTTTGGGCCGCTCTACATGTTCGGCTACATGCCCCGGGCATGGACCGTCACACTGGTCGGGGCCCTGGTCCTGTGGCTGTGCTCCTACTGGGGTACACGCTGGACAACGCTGCTGCCGGGTCTGTGGGCGGGAATCGTCGGCGCATTGGCGCCGGTGGTGGTGGGGCAGATCCTCGTCGGCCCGGACCACGACATCGGTGGAGATGCTGGTGCACTTCAGGTCATCGCGGGTGGGGTGTTGCTGGGCCCGATCCTCGTCACTGCGGCATTGCAGGTCATCCGTCATGACGAGGGTGGACGGCTGCCCCTGTTAGTGGGACGCGTTTCCCGCATGGGCTTGGTGGGGGCGGCTGTCGTGCTTGTGACGGAGCTGGTGGTGACGTGGTTCAAGCTCGCCGGCACCACCCCTTGGGGCTCAGTGACCGGTGTCCTCGCTCTAGTGCGTTTGGCGCTGCTGGTCGCGCTCATAGTGGCGCTCGTGGTCATGCAGCGCCGGAGCGTGCACAGGATGGCGGTCCCGGCCCTGCTGATCATCATGTGGGTGGCGATCGGTGCGGCGATGACTCGCATTCCGCCGCCGCAGTACTTCGTGCCCACGAGCATCCCGCAGGTGTTCATGGGGTTCGAAGTCCCGGATGCGCCAACCCTTGGGACGCTGATGAGCACGTGGCGGCTCAACCTGCTGTTCGCCGTCCTCGCGGTCGCCGGTATCGCGTTCTATCTCGCGATGGTGATCGCCCTGCGCCGGCGCGGCACGAGCTGGCCGATCAGCCGCGTGCTGTTGTGGTGCGGCGGCTGGCTGGTCGTCCTCGCGGCCACGAGCTCCGGGTTCGGGAAGTACTCCGCCCCGGACTTCGGCGTGCACATGGTGGTGCATATGAGCCTGTCCATGCTCGCTCCGATCCTCCTGGTCCAGGGCGGGGTGATCACTCTGGTCCTGCGTACCGCGCGCGTGGATCGACGGCGGGCGGGCGTGCACTCCTGGGTGACGCAGATCCTGCACTGGCGACTGCTGCGCGTCCTGTACCACCCGGCGTTCGTGTTCATTATCTTCATCGGCTCCTACTACGGCCTGTACTTCACCCCCCTGTTCGAGACGATGATGAGTGTTCACTGGGCACACCAGCTGATGAACCTCCACTTCCTGGCCACGGGGTACGCGTACTACAGCCTGATCATCGGCGTGGACCGTCCCCCGCGGCCCCTGCCGCACATCGGGAAGCTCGGCTACACCTTCGCTGCGATGCCCTTCCACGCCTTCTTCGGCGTCGCGATCATCTCGGCCCCTTCGTTGTTCGCAGAGAACTACTACCGATCTCTGGCTCTGCCCTGGGCGGACCTCGAGCGCTCCCAGCAGACAGCAGGCGCGGTGGCCTGGGCAGGCGGGGAGATCCCTCTGATCATCGCAATCGTCGCACTGTGCATCCAATGGGCGCGTCAGGACGACAAGGAGGCCCGCCGACGGGATCGGCACCTCGACCGCGGCCTGGACACCGAGTTCGACGCCTACAACGACATGCTCAAGAAACTCTCGGACAGGGAGCGCACACGATGAACCACACCCCCACCGCCCTGGCCGCCCCGCCAGCCCTCTCCCTGGAGGAGCGGTACACCTTCGACATCTCCGGGATGACCTGCGCGGCGTGCGCGAACCGCATCGAGCGGAAGCTCAACAAGCTCGACGGCGTCAGCGCCACCGTCAACTACGCCACCGAGCGCGCCGTCGTCACGGGCATCGCCTCCCCGGCTCAGGCGGTCGAGGTCATCCGCGGCGCCGGCTACGACGCGGCCGAGCACGACGACCAGGACGACGAGTGGTCGCGCCGCGCCAACGAGAATCGCATCGTGACCCTGCGGCGCAGGCTCATCACCGCAGCTTTGCTCACCGTTCCGCTGATGGACCTCACCATCGCCCTCGCACTCGTGGAGCAGTGGCGGTTCCCCGGCTGGGAGCTGCTGTGCGTCCTCCTCGCGGTCCCCGTGGTCACGTGGGCGGCCTGGCCCTTCCACCGGGCCGCCTGGCGGAACCTGCAGAACCGCTCCGTCAGCATGGACACCCTGGTCTCCCTCGGCATCGTCACCTCGTTCGGCTGGGCCCTCGTCGCGATGATCGCCGGGATCGAGCCCAGCGACGGCGTGTGGCTCGGCATCGGAGAGGTCCCCGACGGCGCCAACGCCCTGTACCTCGACGTCGCCGCGGGACTGACGACCTTCCAGCTCGCAGGCCGCTACTTCGAGACCCGCAGCCGGCGCCGCGCCGGCGACGTGCTCAGCGCGCTGTCCGCCCTCGGGGCACGAGAGGCCCGCCGCCGACGAGACGGGGTCGAGACGATGGTGCCGGTCGAGGAGCTCCGCACCGGCGACATCGTGCTCGTACGCCCCGGCGAGACGATCGCCGCCGACGGCCGGGTCATCGAGGGCACCGCCTCCCTCGACACGGGCGCCATGACCGGAGAATCCCTCCACCGCACGGTCGGTCCGGGCGACGAGGTCATCGGCGGCTCCGTCTCCACGGACGGGATCCTCGCCCTCGAGGCGACTCGAGTGGGTGCCCACACACAGCTCGCGCAGATGGCCGCGATCGCAGAGCAAGCGCAGATCCGCAAGGCCCAGGTCCAGCACCTCGTCGACGCGGTGGTGCGCGTGTTCGTCCCCGTCGTCCTCATCCTCACCGTGCTCGTCGCACTCGCCTGGCTCCTCGCCGGCGCTGACGTGTCCACTGCGGTGACCAACGGGATCAGCGTGCTGATCATCGCCTGTCCCTGCGCCCTCGGCCTCGCCACCCCTACCGCGCTCATGGTCGGCGTCGGGCGCGGCGCGCTGCTTGGGGTCCTGGTCAAGGGACAGGACGCGCTGGAAGCCAGCGGCAAGGTCACCACCGTCGTCCTGGACAAGACCGGAACCCTCACGCTCGGCGCCCCGCGCGTCGTCAGCATCCATGCAGACGGGGTCACCGCAGAGCAGCTCATGCGCCTGGCTGCCGGCGTCGAAGCGGCTTCCGAACATGCCGTCGCCGAAGCACTCCGCACCCGCGCCGCGACCATGGTCGCCGACATCCCGACAGCTACCGATCACATCGTTTCCCCCGGCCACGGGATTAGCGCCACGATCGACGGGGAGAGCATCGCTGTCGGCAGCCGGGCCTTCCTGCGCGAGCTCGGCGCCCACGTCGGCGAAGCGCTGGCGCAGACCGTCGCAGATGCCGAAAGGGCAGGGCACTCCACCGCGCTGGTCGCACGGGGCACGGAGGCGATCGGGGTGATCACGCTCTCCGACGTGATGAAGGAGGACGCCGCGGAGGCCGTCGCCGCGCTGCACGAGCTCGGGCTGCGAACTGTACTGCTGACGGGAGACACTCCGGCAGCCGCCGAGCGGGTCGCCGACTCTCTCGGGATCCCGGAAGTCCGTGCCGGCGTCCTCCCCACGGAGAAGGTCGCCGTGATCGAGCAGCTCCAGGGCGAGGGGCACCGGGTCGCCATGGTCGGCGACGGCATCAACGACGCTCCCGCCCTCGCGGCCGCCGACCTCGGGCTCGGGATCGTCACCGGCACCGACGTCGCCCTGAAGTCGGCCGACATCATCCTCGTCCGGGATGATCTCTACTCGATCGCCGACGCCATCACCCTCGCCCGCGCCACCCACCGCACCATCCGCACCAACCTGATCTGGGCCTTCGCCTACAACATCGCGGCCATCCCGATCGCCGCCGCCGGTCTGCTGAACCCCCTGATCGCTGCCGCTGCAATGTCCCTCTCCTCCGTCTTCGTGGTCCACAACAGCCTCCGACTCCAGAACGTCACCTCACTCCGGCCGACACGAAGGTAAGGAAGGGCACTAGACCACTCCACCAGATCCGATCATTCATGCGAGTAACCCGCCGCGGTGTACCGTGCTCATCCTGAGAATCGCCCGGCCAAGCTAGAGGGCTGCAGCAACACGGCCATCTACATGAGAACTGCGGCGGCGGGGAGAGAGGTCGCCAATACTGGTCATCGCTTGCTGACTGGTCACTGCACACTGTATGGTCACCGCATGCTGACTATAGCTACGCAGCTCGATGTGATGAATCGGCTTGGCCGCGCCATGGCCGACCCCACGAGATCGCGCATCCTGCTCTCTCTTCTCGATCGTCCGAGCTATCCAGCAGCCCTCGCCGATGAGCTGTCGCTGAGCCGCACGAACGTCTCCAATCACCTCTCCTGCCTGCGTGGATGCGGGATCGTGGTGGCGACACCTGAGGGTCGGCGCACCCGCTACGAGATCGCCGATGGGCACCTCTCCCGGGCGCTTTCCGCGCTGGTCGAGACCGTGCTCGCCGTCGACGACGGCGCCCCTTGCACCGACTCGGACTGTGACGTCCCTCTGTGCTGCAACTCCCCTATCCCCGCCGCTGAGGAGATCGCCAGATGAGCGATGAGTGCTGCGGCCCCGCCCGTCCCGGTCAAGTCCCTGGAAGTGGTGTAGCGATCCTTCGCTGATTGGTCAGGCGGTGAGGGCGGGCAGGGAGCTTGTGGTGACCTCCTCGGTGCTGGTGTCGGGGACGAGGCTGAGGCGGCAGCGGGCGAGGACGTCGAGGCCGAGGTAACGGCGTCCCTCAAGCCACTCGTCGGTCTGTTCGGCTAGGACCGCGCCGACGAGGCGGACGATCGCTTCGCGGGTCGGGAAGATCCCCACGGAGTCGGTGCGGCGGCGGATCTCCTTGTTCAGCCGTTCGGTGGGGTTGTTCGACCAGATCTGGACCCACACGTCTTTCGGGAACGCCGTGAACGCGAGGAGATCGGCGCGGGCCGCGTCGAGGTGGTCGGCCACGGCCGGGAGCTTCTCGCTGACGTAGTCCAGCAGCCGCTCGAACTGGCCGTTCACCGCTGCTGCGTCGGGCTGGTCATAGACGCTGTGCAGCATCGCCTTGACCGCCGGCCACATGCTCTTCGGCGTCACGGCCATGAGGTTCGCGGCGTAGTGGGTGCGGCACCGCTGCCAGGCCGCGCCAGGCAGGTGCGCAGCGATCGCCTCGACTAGGCCGGCGTGCGCGTCGCTGGTGACCAGGCGGACTCCGGCGAGGCCGCGAGCGACGAGGTCAGCGAAGAAGCTGTTCCAGGCCGCTCCGGTCTCGCTGGTCGCGACCCTCATTCCCAGGACCTCGCGGTGCCCGTCTCCGTTGACGCCGGTGGCGAGCAGGAGACAGCGTTGGTCACGCGCCCGCCCTCACGCACTTTCATGGTCAGGGCGTCGGCGGAGACGAACGTGAACGGCCCGGCCTCGTCCAGGGGGCGGTGGCGGAACTGCTCGACGTGCTCGTCCAACGACTCCGCCATCCTGCTGACCTGCGACTTCGAGAGCGAGTTGATGCCGAGAGTCTTCACGAGCTTGTCCATGCGGCGGGTGGAGACGCCGGCGAGGTAGCAGTCTGCAACGACCGTGATCAGCGCGGACTCGGCGCGCTTGCGCCGCTCGAGCAGCCACTCGGGGAAGTAGGTGCCGGTGCGGAGCTTGGGGACTGCGACGTCGATCGTGCCAACTCGGGTGTCGAGGTCGCGGTGGCGGTAGCCGTTGCGCTGCGCGACCCGGCCGTTGCTGGGGCGGCCGTACTCCGCGCCGGCAACGGCATCAGCGTCCGCGGAGAGCAGGGTATTGATCACGTCCTGGAGCAGGCTGCGCATCAGATCCGGGGACGCCTCGGCCAGGGCTTCACCAAGCAGGCCGGAAGGGTCGACAATATGGGGTGCGGTCATCGTGATGACTCCGTTCGAGAGTGCTGTGGAAGGTTCACTCGAAGGATCACACGGTGGCCGCGCCCACGTCCGAGACGATCACGGGGCCACCGCGTTACACCACTATGCGGGACTCAACTCCCGTCCCGCTGCTACTACCCGGACTCCGCTTGCTTTCTCACCACCTCCGGCCCCCGATGGGGAACCCTGCTGCGGCCCCGCAACGGCGTCGCAACCAGCGGAGGACGGGGATGCGTGCTGTGGGAGCACTGCCCCGGCACCAATCGGCGAGCCGCTTGAGGTAGAGCGTTCGACGCCTTGGTGGCGCGACCGCTCCCTTCTGCTTCCCGTTACTGCCGGGGTCCTGTGGGTCGCCGGTCTGCTAATCGACTGGGCGAACTTCGAGCTGGCGGCCCTGGTCGTGCATGTCCTGGCCCTCCTTGCCGGGGCCTGGACGTTCGTGCCCGGCACGTTGCGGCGCCTTGTGCAGGGTCGCGGCCGGGGCCGGCTTGGTGTGGGTCTGCTGATGGCGATCGCTGCAAGCGGGGCTGTGCTGCTCGGTCACGTCGGTGAGGCGGCGGCTCTCGCGTTCCTGTTCTCCCTGGCCGAGGCGCTCGAGGACCGTTCGATGGACCGTGCGAAGCAGGGTCTCCGCGCGTTGCTCGCCCTGATGCCGGAGACCGCCCGGGTCCGGCGGCCCGACGGGCCTCGGACCGTTCCCGCCGCAGAGGTCAGCGCCGGGGATGTGCTCCTGCTGGGTGCCGGCGATCGCGTGGCCACTGACGGCGTTGTCGAGACCGGTCGCTCATGGGTGGACACCTCGGCGATCACTGGGGAATCCATCCCCGTCGAGGTGGGGCCCGGGGATGAAGTTCATGCCGGCTCCGTGAACGGCTCCGGCTCGATCTCGCTACGGGCCACGGCAGACGGACGCGACAACTCCCTCACCCAGATCGTGCGCCTGGTCGACCAGGCCCACGCCGCCAAGGGCGAGCGGGCACGCCTCGCCGACCGCATCGCTCGGCCCCTGGTTCCCACGGTGCTCGTGGTCGCCGTGCTCGTCGCCCTCGTCGGCGTCGTCACAGGTGATCCGATGACCTGGGTCGAACGCGCTCTGGTGGTGCTGGTGGCCGCTTCTCCCTGCGCTCTCGCGATCGCCGTCCCGGTGACCGTCATTTCCTCGATCGGCTCTGCCAGCAAGCTCGGTGTGGTCATCAAGTCCGGCGCCGCTTTCGAGCAGCTCGGCACGATCCGCACCGTGGCCCTGGACAAGACAGGCACCCTCACCCGCAACCAGCCGTGCGTAGTGGATGTCGCCGTCACCGAGGGGCACAGCGATCTTGATGTTCTCGCAATCGCCGCGGCACTTGAGTCCGTCAGCACCCACCCGCTGGCCACCGCAATCCTCACTGCCGCTTCCGGTTCGTCGGTGCAGGCCGACGACGTCCAGGAGATTCCCGGTCACGGCATCACCGGCACGATCCGGGGAGGCGTGGTGCGCGCGGGAAGTCCTCGCTGGATCACCCCAGGTGCTCTCGGGGACCAGACTCGAGACATGGCCTCCCAGGGCATGAGCGTGGTCATGGTCGAGGAGGACTCCCAGGTGATCGGCGCGATCGGGATCCGCGACGAGTTGCGCGCTGATGCGGCCGAGGCCGTTGCCGCCCTGCACGCCCAGGGGATCCGCACCGTGATGCTCACCGGCGACAATGAGCTGACGGCCCGGGCGATCGCCGCAGAAGCCGGGATCGACGAGGTCCACGCAGAGCAGCTGCCCACCGATAAGGCCTCCCATATCCGCCATCTGACCGCACAGAGCCCAACCGCGATGATCGGCGACGGCATCAACGATGCTCCCGCGCTCGCTTCAGCAAGCGTCGGCATCGCCATGGGAGTGACCGGGACGGCCGCTGCGGTGGAGTCGGCCGACGTCGCGTTCACCGGCACGGACCTGCGCCAGCTCCCCGCAGCCTTGGCCCATGCTCGTCGGGGACGTCGCATCATGACGGGGAACATCGGCCTCGCGCTGGCGATCATCGTGGTGCTGTTCCCGCTGGCCCTCTTCGGAGTGCTGGGACTCGCTGCCGTGGTGCTTGTGCACGAGGTGGCCGAGGTGGTCGTCATCGCGAACGGCATGCGCGCCGCGCGGGCCGAGGGAGTGCACTCGCAGGGGACACCCAGCCGCGCCGGGCAGGATAACCGCGAGACGCCCCCCACCCGAGAGGCCGCCGAATGCGCCGCAGCACAAAACTGACCATCGGACTGCTTGCCGTCGCGGCGCTGATGCTCGCGGGATTCCTCATCGTCCCCGACACCGGGCGCGACACGACAGCGGATGAAGACGCGTCGGATGCACCGACCTCTCAGCTCGTTCGAGAGGACAGCCCCCGACTCTCGGAGGGAAGCAGCGACGTCGTCTTCGTGGAGTACCTCGATTTCGAGTGCGAAGCATGCCTTTCCCTGTACCCCACCGTCGAGGAGCTCCGCGCCGAGTATGGAGACCGTGTCACCTTTGTGGTGCGGTACCTGCCACTGCATGGAAACTCTGTCGAGGCTGCCCAGGCCGCGGAGGCTGCGAAGGAGCAGGGCGAGTTCGAGGCGATGTACAAGGCCCTGTTCGACAATGCTACCGAGTGGGGACACCAGGAGACGTCCCAGCGTGAACTCTTCTTCTCCTACGCGGAGGAGATCGGGCTGGACATGGAGCGGTTCGAGCAGGTCTACGACGACCCCGCCACGACCCAGCGCATTGAACAGAGCGCCGCGGACGCCGAGGCTCTCGGCGTGACCGGCACCCCCACGTTCTTCGTCGACGGGAAGCCGCTGGAGCCCACCCGTGTCGAGGACCTCACGAACCCTCTCGATACCGCTCTCGAGGGCTGAGGCGGTGTCGACCGCGTCTGGCGCCGGAGAGGCGTCACGGGGGGACATCGTGACCGATGCAGAAACTCGGCCGCGCCTCGGTCTCGGCCTGTTGTTCACGATCACCGGGGGAATAGGCCTGGTGATGGCCGTCGTGCTGCTGGTCGAGAAGATCGCGCTGATCGAGGACCCCGCCTACGTCCCCTCCTGCAGCCTCAACCCGGTCCTGTCCTGCGGATCAGTGATGTCCACCCCTCAGGCCTCGGCCTTCGGCATTCCCAATCCGATCCTCGGCATCGCCGGATTCTCCGCCGTCTTGGCCCTAGGCACAGCTTTCCTGGCTGGTGCCCGCATGGCGCGCTGGATGAGCGTGGTCATTCAGGTCGGTGTCACGTTCGCGATGCTGTTCGTGCATTGGCTGATCGGCCAGAGCCTGTACGAGATCGGGGCGCTATGCCCCTACTGCATGGTCGTGTGGGCGGTGACGATCCCCCTGTTCTGGTTCACCACCCTCCACCACCTGCGCCGCTGGACCCGCGGGGCCGCACCCGTCACGCGTCGAACCGTTTCGCTACTGATCGAGTTCCGGCTCCCGGTGCTCGTGGCCTGGTACCTCGTGATCTTGTCTCTCATCGCAATGAGATTCTGGGACTACTGGTCCACGGTGCTCTGACCCCTCCCCACTCATCTGTCCGTCCCCCTCGACCGGAAGGAGTACGTCCATGCGCTCCCGCTCTCGGCGGCAGCTGCTCCATGCCACAGGGCTCGCTGCAGCCATCGGCCTGGCCACGGCCTGCAGCAGCGAGGACACCAGCGACCGCTACGACTCCGAGAACTCCGGATACGTCTCCGGCAACGGTGTCACCACAGAGATCGCTCCCGCCGACCGTACGGAGCCAGTGGAGTTCTCCGGGACCACCTACGACGGCGACGAGTTCGACTCGATCGAGCACCTCGGCAACGTGCTCGTGGTGAACGTATGGTATGCCTCCTGCCCACCGTGCCGGGCCGAGGCACCTGACCTCCAAGCCATCCATGAGGAGTACACCGACCAGGGCGTCGTATTCATCGGCATCAACCTCCGCGACGAGGCGGGGCCCGCCCAGGCCTTCGAGGAGAACTACGGCATCACCTACCCCTCAATCCCCGATCAGCAGTCCGAGATCCTGTACCAGCTTCGTGGACATGTCGCACCCAATGCCGTCCCCACGACCCTCGTCCTCGATCACGATGGACGGGTCGCTGGCCGGATCTCCGGAGCGATCGATCCCTCGATCCTGCGTGCGATGCTCGACGGCGTTCTCGAAGAGGCTGCCGAGTGAGCGGGGGCGGACTCGCTGAGACCTTCCAGTCGATCGCCCTGTCGGGCTCTCTCATGCTGGCAGTCGCGGTGGCGGCGATCGCGGGACTGATCGCGTTCCTCTCACCGTGCGTGCTGCCGATCGTGCCCGGCTACCTCGGCTACGTCTCCGGGCTCGCGGGCCAGAACACGGGGATATCTGCATCACCCCGCAAGGATCCAGGTACTGGCCGGAAAACCGCTCGAGGTGAGGCTTACCGAGCGGGAACTGGACGAATGCTGGGAGGCAGCGCTCTATTTGTTGCGGGATTCACAGTAGTTTTCATGGCTCTCGGCGGATTCGCCGGGGCGATGGGATACCTGCTTCAAGCTCACGCCGAATGGATCAACCGCATCGCCGGCCTCATCGTCATCTTCATGGGAATCATTTTCATGGGTGCCCTGCCTCGGTTTTCAGGGAACATCCGGGTCACGAAGAGACGGCCCGACGCAGGCCTCCTGGGCGCCCCGCTGCTCGGGTTCGTCTTCGGGCTCAGCTGGACCCCGTGCATCGGCCCCACGTACGCCGCGATCATCGCCCTCTCCCTCGACTCAGGAGCAGAGGGCTCCGGAGCGACACGCGGTGCCGTCCTAGCTCTCGCGTACTCCCTTGGCCTAGGCATCCCCTTCGTGATCAGCGCCCTCCTTCTCGACAAGGCGATGGGCGTGAGCAGGGCCCTTTCGCGACACCGACGACTCCTCGGGATTCTCTCCGGCGCGCTGTTGATCACCATCGGACTCCTTCTTCTCACCGGGACGTGGGCCACCTGGATGGATCACCTGCAAGGCTCCATCGCCACGTTCCAGCCAGCCGTGTGAACCCCGCGGAGCCTTTGGCGCCACCTGCCGAGAACGTTTCGCAGTACAGAGCCCGGGCGTCGGACGACCGACGTGACACACACACCACCGAGACGCCGGACTCAAGTAAAGAGAACGTATGGAGACTCGGGCCGATGCGTCCTCGGTTCAAGAACTGGTGAAGTCATCAGCCAAGGTCTCCCTCGAGTGTTCCCCAAGCCCGCGCCCGTCGGTATGTTGGTCTTACCGGTTACGAGGTACGAGAGTTTCTTCCCGATACTTGCACTGCTTTTGCGTTGCCGCGACCCAATGCCCGAATCTCCCCGAACACTTCGGGGATCATCACGGAGAACATTCATGGCCACGAGCAATTCCCACCGCGCGCCTGGCCGCGCAATCACCCCCCTCCGCCACAGCGGACGCGCCCTGCGTGGCACCGGAGGCGCGGCCGTCCTCGGCACCGTGCTGCTCGGCTCCGCCTTCGCTGGCGGCACCGCCCAGGCAGCCCCTGCTGTCCCCGCGTCCACCCCCGCCGTGGCCTCGCCGGCTGCTGCGCCCGCCGCCCCGACCCCGGCCAAGGCGCTCCATTCCTCGAAGAAGCTCCGCTGGGGCTCCCAGGGATCTTCGGTCGAGAAGCTCCAGTCCGCGCTGAACAAGGAGGGCGCCTCGCTTGCTGTGGACGGCAAGTTCGGGAAGCTCACCCACGGCGCGGTGAAGGACTACCAGCGAGACAACGGCCTCCAGGTCGACGGCGTCGTAGGCCCCGAAACCCGCGGCTCACTCAATGGCGGCGCGTCCGTCGGCGGCGCAGGCACCTCCGTCCCGACCCAGGGCGCATCCTCGTCCTCCAGCAGTGGTGAGGCGATCGTCGACGCCGCGCGCACCCAGATCGGCGCCTCCTACTCCTGGGGCTCGAGCAAGCCGGGCGTGAGCTTCGACTGCTCCGGCCTGACCCAGTACGCCTACAAGCAGGTCGGCATCGACCTCCCCCGCACCTCCGGCCAGCAGGTCGCCGCGGCGACCCAGATCTCCAAGTCCGAGGCCCAGCCAGGCGACATCGTCGTGTGGCCCGGCCACATGGGAATCTACGCAGGCGGCGACAAGGTCGTCGATGCGGGTCGATCCCCCGGCGCCGTCACCGAGCGCACGATCTGGGGCAACCCCACCTTCATCACCTTCCGCTGACCCCAACAGCGCTGAGCGACGTGCAGTCCCCTTCGACGACGGGCTGCACGTCGCTCGTGGTTCTGCGGGTGGTGAAGACGCGGAAGTCCAGCGCCTCCATCGCGGCTGTTCATGGCGCGGGCAACGCAACGGGAAGCATGCAGCGAAGACGCCTCCGGCGATCGCGGCGCGGCGTTCGATCCAGCGAAGGCGCAGCCAATGGGCTCTTGCCCTGATGAAGGTGGCGGTGCCGACCAGCGCACACCTGGTGTCCTCAGCGCGGACGAGCGCGTCCAACTCCGTGCAACTATGGACCCGCCGGGTCAAGTCCCTGGAAGTGGTGTAGCGATCCTTTGCTGAGAGGGCAGGCGGTCAGTGCGGGCAGGGGGTTAGTGGTGACCTCCTCGGTGCTGGTGTCAGGGACGAGAGTGAGGCGGCAGCGAGTGAGAACGTCGAGGCCGAGATAGCGGGGTCCTTCGGCCCACTCGTCGGCCTGTTCGGCCAGGACCGCGCCGACAAGACGGACGATCGCCTCGCGGGTGGGGAAGATGCCGACAGAGTCCGTGCGGCGGCGGATCTCCTTGTTCAGCCGTTCGGTGGGGTTGTTCGACCAGATCTGGCCCCACACGTCCTTGGGGAACACTGTGAACGCGAGGAGGTCCGCGCGGGCCGCGTCGAGGCGCTCTGCCACGGCCGAAAGCTTCTCGCTGACATAGTCCAGCAGTCGGTCGAACTGGGCGTTCACCATTGCGGCGTCGGGCTGGTCATAGACGCCGTGCAGCATCGCTTTCACCGCCGACCACATGCTCTTCGGCGCCACGGCCACGAGGTTCGCGGCGTAGTGCCTGCGGCACCGCTGCAAGCCCGTTACCTTGTGAGCACCCCGATGGACGGGGTCTGGTCGCTCGGCCGGGTATGGCTATGTTGCCCTGCCATCAATGGTCCGGGGGGTGTTGCCGCCCGGTCGAGAGACACGCGTTGACCGCTGATAGGGACACGGCCCAGCACTGCTGAGGTCTCTTTGTAACGTGGGTGCCGGCATCGGGTGTCAGGACTGCGACCAGCGATGATGCTCCAAGGAAGGACAGCATCATGAACACACGATTCGCGGTCGTCGTCGGCCTGGACGTCGGGAAGACCGCTCACCACGCGTGCGCGCTCGACCCGGAGGGGAACAAGCTGTTCGATAAGCCCCTCCCGCAGGACGAGACCAAGCTCCGCGAGCTGTTCACTCAGCTGCAGAACCACGGCGAAGTGTTGATGGTGGTCGATCAGCCCAACACCATCGGGACGCTACCGATCGCCGTCGCCCGAGACACTGGCTGCACCGTCGCCTACCTCGCCGGGTTGGCGATGAGGAAAGCCGCGGATCTGTATCCCGGCAGGTCAAAGACCGATGCACGCGACGCGTTCATCATCGCCGACACCGCTCGGACTATGCCTCACACGTTGCGGCAGGTCGATCGAGACAACGAGATCCTCTCCGCCCTGAAAGTCCTGGCCGGCTTCGATGAAGACCTCGCGCACGAGACCACGAGGGCGCTGAATCGGATCCGGTCGCTGCTCACGCAGATCCATCCCGCACTCGAGCGCGTCTTCGTCGGTGGCAGCTTTTCCACGACACTGGTGCTGGATCTGCTGGAGAAGTTCGGCGGCCCCACCGGGCTCAAGACTGCTGGCCGTGGCAAGGTTCTCCGGTTCGCCCGGTCCCATTCCCGCCGGAGTCCCGAAGCACTGGTCGATCAGATCTTCACGGCGCTCGGAGAGCAGACCGTCATCGTTCCTGCGACCGCAGCAGTGGAGCTCGTGATCCCCAGAGTCGCTGGTCAGGTCAAGGAACTCAAGGAACAGCGAGCGACCGTGGCCAGGGAGGTCGAGGGCATGTTGGAGGACTTCCCTCTCGCCTCGGTCTTGATGAGTATGCCGGGGATCGGCATCAAGACCGCCGCTCAGATCCTCTTGAACATTGGCGACGGTTCCGCGTTCGAGACCCCGGGCCACCTCGCGGCCTATGCCGGCATCGCGCCGGTCACGCGAAGATCCGGAACCTCGATCCGCGGGGAGTTTCCCGCTCGATCAGGCAACAAACGACTGAAGAACGCACTGTTCTACTCCGCCTGGGTCGCCTCGAACCACGACCCGATCTCCAAGGCTTACTACGATCGGAAACGAGCCCAGGGCAAGCGCCACAACGCCGCCGTGATCTGCCTGGCACGCCGCCGCTGCAACGTCATCTTCGCCATGCTCCGCGACGGCACCTACTACCAGCCACCCACCAACGCCCCGACACCCGAGCCAGCCGCCCTCGCGGCTTGACTCGGAACATAGGGACACCCCCCATCGAGTACGAGACCATCATGAACCCGACCGTCAGCCTGGCGACCTAACCCCAGCTGACATCAGTCCCGTCCCAACGGGTCTACTCTCACTGGCACGAGCATCGCTGCGGGCGCGGAGAGCGCCGAACGTGACGGCCGCCGCGACGAGAGCGGGGCTGCGCCCGACTATGCGCAGTCCCACGACGTCGCCTCGGCGCCGGGCGCCTCCGATCGCCTTTCGAAGAGCGCCACATGGTCGCCGCCTCCACTTCATGCCGTGGTTCTCCCACTTCGGCCCGGGGATGCCGAAAGGCCATGCCGACAGCAGGGGTCTCGTCGGCTTGGCAGATCGCGTGCGTACCGACTACGAGCGCGGCGAAACGATATCCGAGCCGTGTAGCGTGCACAGAATCACGCCGTCGCCGGTGAGTCCGAGAAGCCTCTCGGCCGCGGAGAGCAGATCGATCAGCGCCTCCGAGTGCGCGAGGGAATAGACCGAGGCGCGCCCCTCGGGGCGGACGGTGACCATACCGGTGTCGCGTAGACATATCAGATGCTTCGAGACCGTGCTCTGCGACAGACCCAAGTGCTGGGTGAGGTCAACCACGCGGTGCTCACCGAGCTGCAAATGATGGAGGATGATCAGCCGGTTCGGGTCGCTGAAGCTATGGAAAAGGCTCGCCGCCGGCATCATCGCATCCGCCGTGACGGCTCCGGGGTCGATGCCGTGCATCCGCACCTGGTCCTCCAGGGATGTCATCGCCATTCGGCAATAATAGTCACGACTGTTCACCAAGTCGAGCACGTTGCGCATGGTTGGGTTGTCTATGTAACATCGCTGTATGACGATGACATCGAGCAGCATGACAATCATTCTCGCCTTCACTCCGGGAGTGGGTGCCAGATGAGTACTGGACACAGTCACGGGCCCGCAGTCGAGGAGGTGGGAGGACACCCCGGCGACTTCCGTGCGCGACTGTGGATCGCCTTCGGCATCACCGCGACTATCGTCGTGGCCCAGGCTGCGGGTTCGATCCTCACCGGGAGCCTCGCACTGCTGACGGACACCGCGCATGCGATCACTGACGCCTCGGGCCTGCTCGTCGCGCTCATCGCCGCCACGTTGATGCTCAAGCCCACCACCTCACGGCGCACGTGGGGCTTCCGCCGGATCGAGGTCATCGCCGCACTGGGGCAGGCGACCCTGCTGCTCGTGGTCGGCACCTACGCCGCGATCGAAGGCATCCGCCGCTTGTTCGAGCCGCCGGAGGTGCCCGCCACCGAGCTGCTGATCTTCGGCATCGTCGGCCTGCTCGCGAACATCGTCGCCATCGCCGTCCTGTCCTCCAGTAGGGGCGCGAACTTCAACATGCGCGCGGCGTTCCTCGAAGTCCTCAACGACGCTTTGGGGTCTCTCGGTGTGATCGTCGCGGCGATCGTGATCGCCACCACAGGCTTTCAGCAGGCCGACGCCATCGCAGGATTGTTCATCGCCGCCCTCATCGTCCCGCGTGCCTTCACTCTCATGCGCGAGACCACGGCTGTGCTCATGGAGTTCACCCCGAAAGGGCTCGACCTTGACCAGGTCCGCCAGCACATCCTGGAGCTGGAGCACGTCACCGACGTCCACGACGTGCACGCCT
The DNA here is from genome assembly GCF_001293905.1 of Brachybacterium sp. SW0106-09. NCBI lineage: Bacteria > Bacillati > Actinomycetota > Actinomycetes > Micrococcales > Dermabacteraceae > Brachybacterium > Brachybacterium sp. SW0106-09. The sequence goes on along the minus strand of NZ_BCAK01000015.1, from coordinate 2,056 downwards.
CCACGGTCGCCACGGGGCTACCCACGATCACCGCGCACATCGTCGTGGAGGACGAATGCTTCACCGACGGCCATGCCGCCGACGTGCTCCACGACATCAAGGAATGCGTCGCCAGCCACTTCGACATCGCCGTGCACCACTCGACCTTCCAAGTCGAGACCGCTCACATCAGTGATCACGAGCAGGCCGCGGTGAGACATCCGTAGCTGAAGCGCCCTGGGTTTCGTTCCGTGGTTAGACGGTCGCGGGCGCGGTCGCCGCGGGGTGAGTGTAGGTCGCTTCGACCTCGGCCGGGGTGCGGTAGCCGAGAACTTCGTGGATCCGGCGTGTGCTCCACCAGTGGGCCCAGGCCATCGTCGCGATCTCCACGTCCGAGACTGAGCCCCAGACGCGCCTTGAGTAGATGAGCTCGGTCTTGTAGAGACCATCCACCGCGTCAGCCAGCGCATTATCGTAGCTACCTCTCGCGGTTCCGACTGACGCCTTCACGCCAGCAGTCGTGAGAGCGTCGGAGTAGGCGAGAGAAAAATATTGGGTGGATTCAACTGGTGGACGCAACACCTCAGGTCGAGGAGGGTGTTGATGGGACGACCAGCTGGATGGCTGAAGGGTGGATTCAATCGGTGGATGCAACACCCTCTTGCTCGAGTGACTGTAGCTGCTCGGCGAACACCTCAGCTGGAGACTTCCAGCCGAGGACCTTCCGGGGACGATTGTTGACTGCCAGCGCGACCGCTTCGAGGTCCTGCACAGTCCAGCGTGAGAGATCGGTACCCTTCGGGAAGTACTGACGTAGCAGCCCGTTCGTGTTCTCGTTCGTGGGCCTCTGCCACGGCGAGTGGGGATCGGCGAAGAACACCTTCGTGCCCGTCTCCACAGTGAACTGCGCATGCCCAGACAGCTCCTTGCCGCGGTCCCAGGTCAGCGTCTTGCGCAACTGCTGCGGCAGGGTCGTCATCGAGGCAGTCAAAGCAGCGTTCATCGCCACAGCGCCGTAGCCGGCCAGGGCGGGACCGTTCTTGACCCGCGGTGTCTGCCCGTAGCCGTCCAGCCGAGGCAGGTGCACCAGCAACGTGGCTCGGCTCTTGCGCTCAATGACGGTACCGATCGCGGACCGGTTCGTGCCGATGATCCGGTCACCTTCCCAGTGTCCTGGCACGGCGCGGTCAGCGGCTTCGGCGGGGCGTTCACTGAGGACCACATCCTCGGTCACGTGCCCTTGAGGCTTGTTCTTCGACCGGGCTCGGGGCGCCCGCAGAGATCGGCCGGTGCGCAGGCAGGCGACCAGTTCTCGCTTGAGCGCGCCCCGGCCCTCGATGAACAGGGACTGGTAGATCGCCTCGTGACTGATACGCATGGACTCATCCTCGGGGTAGTCGATCTCAAGCCGGTGTGAGATCTGCTCCGGACTCCACGCCGTGACCCACCGCCGGTCGGCCCGGCGTGGCTTCGACCTGCCCTTCCACGCCGGTACGTCCGGCCCGGCCACGATCGACCCATCTGGATGGCACACATCGCCGCTGAGCCGGTCCTGCACGTAGTTCCGTAGTTTCGGGTTCGCGACCAGCTTCGCGGTCTTCGGCCTCCGCGCCATCAGCTCCGCCTTCCACTGCGCGACCGAGGCCCGGTACTCCAGCTTCCCGCCGCGGGTAGCGGCGTTTCGACGCAGCTCGCGCGAGATCGTGGCCGGGTCGCGGTTGATCCTGCGCGCGATCTCGCGCACGCCCACCTGCTGAGCGTGCAGGACAGCGATCTCCTCCCGCTCAGGAAACGACAGATAACGTCCGCCAGGCTCGGTGAGTTCGATCGTCCTCATGCCGCCACCTTGTCGGAACCAGCGTGCCCCGACGGCTGCAGACACGCCCACCTTCCCGGCTGCGTCCTCCGAGGAGCGTCCCGTCGCTATCTCTTTCCAGAACCTGCGTTCGATGCTGCGGCGCGTCTTCGGGGCGCCTGGCGAGATCATCGCCGACCGGCCCGTGAGTTCCTTCAGCCATCCAGCTGGTCGTCCCATCAACGGGGCCTACCCCCGGTTCGTGGACACGGGGGTTGTTTA
>NZ_BCAK01000014.1:0-75482 GCF_001293905.1 Brachybacterium sp. SW0106-09 | reverse complement strand
CAGGCTCCACCCACCCGCTGATCTCCTACCGCTCGTCCCTCGCAGCACGTCGATCAGGCTCCACCCACCCGCTGATCTCCTACCGCTCGTCCCTCGCAGCACGTCGATCAGCCATACGTATCCCGGGGTCCGCGCCAGGTCACCGTCCGTCGGCCCTTCTTCCAGCTGCGCTCGGCGGCGGCGGGGCCGGTGACCTTCAGCTCCGAGACGACGTGGGAGCCGACGTGCTCCTCGATGGTGGTGATCAGCTGCGGGGTGAGCATCCGCAGCTGCGCCGCCCACGCCGAGGAGGAGGCGCTGACCACCAGCACCCCGTCCTCGAAGGAGACCGGGCGGCAGTGCGTCGCGAGCCGCTCGCCGACGATCTCGTCCCACTCGTCCAGCACCCGTCCGGTGCTCATCCCGGCGTTCCAGCCGAGGTTCCCCAGCACCTTCTTCAGCACCAGCTCGATGCCCTGCGGGTCCCGCGGGTCCGGGCGCGAGCCGGAGTAGCCCGGCGCCCGGCCGGACCGGTCGCGCACGTCCCTGGCCTGCGTCTTCGCGGAGATCGGGAAGAGGCCACGGTCGCGGGCGGCGGCACGGGAGCGGTTGACGGTGCGGCGGGCGAGCTCGAAGGGATCCGCCGGCGCCGGCAGGTCCGGCGGATCGTAGAGCACCTGCTCCTCGCGGTCGGGATCCCCGGGGCCGACGGGCGTCGGTGCGCCGGAGCGGGACGCGACGGAGCCACGAGCCTCCTCGCCGCCCGGCCGCGCTCCGCCGCGGGCACGCTCGGCACCGTCCCCGTTCCGGGCACCGCCCCGCACGGGCACGGCAGCCGGAGCCGTCGGCGAGGTCGACTGCTCCTCGGACCCCGCCGCTGCCCCGCTCCAGGTGCCGAGCCCGTACGGGTTCGCGATCCTCGGGCGCGGAGCACCGCCGTTCATCGCAGCCCGCCCCCGCTGCGCGGGACCGCCTCGCCGAGCGTCACGTCGACCACGTGGATCTCGCCGTCGAGGGAGACGGGGATGTCGGTGTCGTTCGCAGTCGTGATCAGCACCTGCGAGGCGTCGGTGACGATCCGGCCGAGCCGCTCGCGGCGATGGACGTCCAGCTCGCTGAAGACGTCGTCGAGGATCAGGATCGGCTCGCCGTCGCCGAGGTCGCCCTCCTCGAGGCGCAGCAGGTCGTAGCTGGCCAGGCGCAGGGCGAGCGCGAGGGACCAGGACTCGCCGTGGCTCGCGTAGCCCTTCGCGGGGAAGTCGTGCAGGCGGATCTCGAGGTCGTCGCGGTGCGGGCCGGTGAGGTTCGTGCCGCGGTCGATCTCCTCGTCGTGCCGTGCGGAGACCAGGGCGAGCAGGGCGTCGTGGATCTCGCGGGTGCCGGGAAGCTCCCCGGGCGCGGCGCCGAGCTCGTCGAGCACGTCGGAGCGGTAGCGGACGTCCGCCGGGGAGGCGACCTCGCCGCGCTGGTCAGGCGGCAGGTCGAGCGCCTGCTCGGCCCCCTCGTCGGTCGAGACCCGCAGGTAGGAGTACCCCAGGTGCGGGCGCAGACGGTTCACGAGGTGGAGCCGGGCGCGCAGCAGCTCGGCGCCGTGACGGGCCAGCTGCTGGTCCCAGACCTCGAGCGTGGAGGCCGCGGACTCGGCCGGGTCCAGCCCGCCGACGCTGCGTCCCGAGCCGCCGCGCCGCATCGAGCGCATCTGCTTGAGCAGGTTGCCGCGCTGCTTGAGGACCCGGTCGTAGTCGGCCTTGATCGAGGCGAAGCGGGGTGCGATCTCGAACAGGAGCTCGTCGAGGAAGCGGCGCCTGCCCTCGGGATCGGCCTTGACCAGTCCCAGGTCCTCCGGGGCGAAGAGCACCGCCCGCACCTCGCCGAGCAGGTCACGCAGCCGGGAGACGTTCTGTCCCTGGAGCCGGGCGCGGTTCGCCTTGCCGGGGGTGATCTCGAGGTCGATCTGCAGGGGTCGGCCGGCACGTTCGAAGCTCGCGCGGACGATCGCCGTGGACTCGCCGCGGTGCACGAGCGCGGCGTCGTGGGGGACGCGGTGGCTCGAGAGCGTCGCGAGGTACCACAGCGCCTCGACGATGTTGGTCTTGCCCTGCCCGTTCGGGCCCACCATGACGGTGATGCCGGGACGGACGGGCAGGCTCAGCTGCCGGTAGGAGCGGAAGTCGGTGAGTTCGAGGGCGGTCAGGTGCACGGAGGGAGCTCGCCCTCCCTCAGATCCGCATCGGCATGATGAGGTACCGGTAGGAGTTGTCGGGCTCGCCCTCGAGCGAGTCCTGCCCGGTCATCACCGAGGGCTTGATCGAGTCGGTGAAGGTCAGGCGGGCGAACTCGCTGCCGAGCGCGCCGAGGCCGTCGAGCAGGAAGCCCGAGTTGAAGCCGACGACGAGGTCCTCGCCCTCGAGCTGCGCCTCGAGCACCTCGCTGGCCTGGGCATCGTCGCCGGCGCCGGCCTCGAGCGCGACCTGGCCCTCGGAGAAGGACAGGCGCACGGGGGTGTTCCGCTCGGCGACCAGGGAGACACGCTTGACCGCGTCGATCAGCGCGCCGGTGGAGACGACGGCGGTGATCGCGGTGGTCTCGGGGAACAGGCGTCGCACCGGCGGGTAGTCGCCGTCGACGAGGGTGGAGGTGGTGCGGCGGCCGCCGGCCTCGAAGCCGATCAGGTTCGCAGAGTCCTCGTCGGACAGCGCGATCTCGACGCCGCCGCCGGTCGCGAGCGAGCGGGCGACCTCGTGGAGGGTGCGGCCGCGGACCAGGGCGGTGAGCCCGGCGCCGGGCGACGAGGGGTTCCAGGTCAGCTCGCGCAGCGCCAGGCGGTAGCGATCGGTGGCCATCAGGGTCATGGTCTCGCCGCTGATCTCGACCTTCACGCCGGTCAGCAGCGGGAGGGTGTCGTCCTTCGAGGCCGCGACGGTGACCTGCGAGATCGCCTCGGAGAACACGTCGGCCGCGACGGTGCCGGCGACCGGGGGCATGGTGGGCAGCTGAGGGTACTCCTCGACCGGGAGGGTCGCGAGCGCGAAGCGGGCGCTGCCGCAGCGGACCTGGAGCTTCGTGCCCTCGAGCGCGACGGTGACGTCCTTGTTCGGCAGAGCGCGGACGATGTCCGAGAGCATGCGCCCCTGGACCAGCACCTCGCCCGGCTGCTCGATCTCCGCCTCGAGACGAATCTGGGCGCTGACCTCGTAGTCGAAGGTCGAGAGCTGCAGCTCGCCGCCCGCATCGGCGACGATGCGCACGCCCTGCAGGATCGGCATCGCCGGACGGACAGGGAGGGTGCGGGTGGCCCAGGAGACGGCGTCGCCGAGGACGCCGCGGTCGAGGTGGAACTTCACCGTTGCCACTCCTTCGCAGTGGTCGAAAGCCTGATCGTGATCGAACGGTGGACAGCGTATCGGTTCCCGGAGCCCTCCGACGACACACCGCCGCAGATCCTTGACTTCCGCCCCTGCTCCTCGGTGCTCCTCGGCCGCTGCTGCCGACCCCCCGCCCTCCACATCCACGACGAGCAACAAACTACAGACCTCATCATCACGGCTGTGGATCTCGTGGATAAACGACATCTCTGCAGGCCACAGCCGACACTGTGGACGTGGACGACTCGTCGACAATCACAGGAAGCTCGTGCACGGTCTGTGCACGACTCCCTGCCCTCGTCAGATTCCTGTCATTCCTCCGTGCACATCGGCTCCTGCGCAGATGCTCGTCGTTCCACACTGTCCACAGAGTTATCCACAATTGGGGAGAACGTCGGGCTGACCTGGGATGACATTCTCCGGCGACCTCAGGCGGTCGGCTGAGTCACTCCCGCGTCACTGACGGGCCGAGGAGCTCGAGCTCTTGATCCTCGCCGTGAGCTCCGTGACCTGGTTGAAGATCGCCCGACGCTCCTTCATCAGCTCGCTGATCTTCTTGTTCGCGTGCATGACGGTGGTGTGGTCGCGGCCGCCGAACTCCTCGCCGATGCGGATCAGCGGCATGTCCGTCAGCTCCCGGCACAGGTACATGCCGATCTGCCGCGCGGAAACCAGGCGCCGGCTGCGGCCGGTGCCCACGATCTCCTCCACCGACAGCCCGAAGTAGGTCGCGGTCTGGGCGATGATCGTCGAGGCGGTGATCTGCGCGCCGTCGTCGTGGGAGAGCAGATCCTTCAACACGGACTCGGCGAGGGTGACGTCCATCGGCTGGCGGGAGAGGGAGTGCAGCGCCTGCACGCGGATCAGGGCGCCCTCGAGCTCGCGGATATTCGTGGCGATGTGGCTGGCGATGTACTCCAGCACCTCGTGCGGCACCTCGCCGGTGTTCTCCTGGGCGACCTTCTTGCGCAGGATCGCGATGCGGGTCTCGAGGTCCGGCGGCTGCACGTCCGTCATCAGGCCCATCTCGAAGCGGGAGCGCATCCGGTCCTCGAAGCCGCCGAGCTCCTTCGGCGGCAGGTCCGAGGTGATCACGATCTGCTTGTCCGAGTTGTAGAGCGTGTTGAAGGTGTGGAAGAACGCCTCCATCGTCTCCGGCGCTCGCTGCAGGAACTGGATGTCGTCGATCAGCAGGATGTCGATGTCGCGATAGCGGCGCTGGAACTCCTGCGCCTTGCCGAACTGGCCGGACTGCACTGAGTTGATGAACTCGTTGGTGAACTCCTCCGAGTTCACGTAGCGCACCACCACGTCGGGGTAGAGGCTCTGGGCGTAGTGGCCCACCGCGTGCAGCAGGTGGGTCTTGCCCAGACCGGATCCGCCGTAGATGAACAGCGGGTTGTACGCCTTCGCGGGCGTCTCCGCGACGGCCGACGCGGCCGCCTGCGCGAAGCGGTTCGAGGAGCCGATCACGAAGGTGTCGAAGGTGTATTTGCTGTTCAGGCGCGAGTCCTCGCCGAGGGGCGAGGCGCCGCCGGCGGGGGCGGGGCGGCGCGGCGCCGGTCCCGGGGAGGGGGCGGAGGCGCCGCTGAGGGCGGACATCCCCGCGTAGGCGCTGGGATCGTCGGCTGCGGAGCCGTGGAACTCGTCCTCCCCGCGGCCGAGGCGCGAGGCGGCGGAGGCGGCCGAGTCCGGGGTGCTGCTCGAGGGCAGCGCGGGCCGGCCGGAGGCGGGCTCCGAGGGGAGCACGGAGCCCCGTCCACGACGGAAGGGCGGGGTGTGGACATCCCCCGTGGAACTGTCCACATCGTTGTCCACAGGATGTGCACTGCGGGCGGTGGAGGAGGAGGTCAGCGGCGGTGCGGGGGCCTCGTCCTCGTCGTCCCCCTCCAGCAGCAGCGACTCGTCGACCGTCACGGCGAAGCGGAGGTCCTTGCCGGTGGCCTCGCTGAGGGCGGCCTTCAGGGAGCCCGCGATCCGGTTCTCGATCAGCTCCTTCGCCGAGGTGGAGGGTACGGCGAGCAGGGCGGTGTCCGCGACCACGGCCATCAGGCGGGAGAGGGTGAGCAGGGCCATCACACGCTGGGAGACGGTGTCGTCGCGGCGCAGGATGCTCAGCGTGCTGTCCCAGATCGCGTCGGCGTTCGCCTCCGGCATCAGGTGTCCCCCCTCAGGTCTCGGGCGCGGGTCGCCACAGTTTTCCACATTATCCTCACCGCTGTGGATCGCCGATGTGGACAACAGGTCGGGGATCCGCCCCTCGACGTGACCGGGACGACCGTGACGATGTGAGCGGCGCCGCCCCTTCGGGCGTCGCTGGGTCGGAGGGGCAGGACCCGAAGGGCACGACGGGCCCTCGGGGCCGTCACGACACGCCCCCGGAAGTGAGAATCGGGCCACAACCGGCCCTCAGCGGGGCTCCTCCGTTGACCCCGTGCACCCCCGCGCCTAAAATCGTGCAGTCAGCGCTGCGCGCCGCCCGACGGCACCGTCCCGATGTGGGACACGGCAGCCGCCCCGCCCCGGCGGGTGCGCCCGGACATCCGTTCGCGCAGCAGACCACACGCCACCGCGAGGGGCACGCCCGTGCCCACGATCGAGGAGAACCATGAGCAAGCGCACGTTCCAGCCGAACAACCGCCGCCGCGCCAAGAAGCACGGCTTCCGCGCCCGCATGCGCACCCGCGCCGGCCGCAGCATCCTGAACGCCCGTCGCGCCAAGGGCCGCGCCGAGCTCTCCGCCTGAGACGACGGTGACCAGGGCCGAGGCGTCACGTCGTCGTGTACTGGTCTAGTCGCCGGCTCCACAGCGGCGACGAGTTCCGTGCGGTCACCCGCGGTGGCGCGCGCAGCGCTCGATCCCACGTGGTCGTGCACCTGACCCTGCTCACGCAGGAGGAGGAGGCACCCCGCGTGGGATTCGTCGTGTCCAAGAAGATCGGCAACGCCGTGGTGCGCAACCGCGTCACCCGGCGCCTGCGCGAGATCGTGCGCCCGCATCTCGAGACCCTCCCCGCCGGCAGCGCGATCGTGCTGCGGGCGCTGCCGGGCATCGAGGCTCAGCCCTTCGCCGAACTCCGCGAGGACGTGGACTCGGCGCTCGCCTCCGCCTCCCGCAAGCTCGCCCGCCGCGAGGAGCGGTCGCGGTGAGCGGCGTCCCGCCGGAGCGCGCGCGAGGTCGCGAGGGCGCGCTGCGGCGCCTGGGCCGCCTGCCGCGCCGGCTGCTGATGCTGCCGGTGCGCGGCTACCAGGTGGGCATCTCGCCGTACACCCCGCCCGCCTGCCGGTACGACCCCGTCTGCTCGCAGTACGGCATGGACGCCCTGCGCACGCACGGGGCCCTCAAGGGGATCCTGCTCACCACCTGGCGGATCCTCCGCTGCAACCCCCTGACCCGCGGGGGGCTCGATCCGGTCCCGGCGCCGGGCATGTGGAGCAATCCACGCCGACTGCGGCACCCGGCCCCCTAGGGCCTACTCTTGTCCGAGACTCCCGACCACAGCCGGCACCTCGCATGAACGACATGCGCATCCGTGCGGCAGGAAGACCAGGCCGATGAATCCCCTGTATCCGATCGAGTGGGCCGTCGCATGGCTCATGGTGAAGTTCCATGCGGTGCTGTCGCTGTTCATGGATCCGAACTCGGGCATCACCTGGGTGCTGTCCATCGTCGGGCTCACCGCCGTGGTCCGCACCCTGATCATCCCGCTGTTCGTGCGCCAGATCCGCGCCTCGCGCGCGATGCAGATGGTCTCGCCCGAGCTGCAGGCGGTGCAGAAGAAGTACAAGGGCAAGACCGACCAGGAGTCTCGGCAGAAGATGGCCGAGGAGACCATGGCGGTCTACAAGGAGGCCGGCGCCAGCCCGTTCTCCTCCTGCCTGCCGGTGCTGCTCCAGATGCCGATCTTCTTCGGCCTGTTCCGGGTGCTGTTCAACAAGCTGCCCGAGGCCGCCGGCGGTGAGGCCTTCGGCCCGCTGACCACGCCGCTGGCCCAGAGCGCCAGCAACTCGACCATCCTCGGCAGCGTCACCATCGCCGACAGCTTCCTGAACTCCGGCGACGGCGGGGTCACCACCAAGATCGTCGCCGGCATCATCATCGCCGCGATGTGCGCGGTCACCTTCTTCACCCAGAAGTCGCTGACCATGAAGAACATGCCCAAGGCCGCCCTCGAGGGCCCCATGGCCAGCACCCAGAAGATGATGCTGTACATGCTCCCGTTCATCTACGTGATCACGGGGCCGGGCATGCCGATCGGTGTGCTCATCTACTGGCTGACCACGAACGTGTGGACCTTCGTCCAGCAGTACATCGTCATCCGCGCGACCCCCACCCCCGGCTCCGACGCGGAGAAGGAGCGCCAGGAGCGCATCAACGCCAAGCGCGAGCGGAAGGGTCTGGAGCCGCTGGACTTCACCCCGCCGAAGAAGGTCGCCGAGCCCGATCCGGAGCCCGAGCGGAACATCCGCGTACAGCCCACATCCAAGAACAAGGGCGGCAAGAAGCTCTCCGACGAGGAGAAGCTGCAGCGCGCCCGCGAGGCCCGCGCCAAGGCCGCCGAGGAGCGGCGCAGGGCGCAGGAGGAGTCCGGTGACTTCCCGGTGCCCCCGCCGAAGAGCTCCCCCCTGGACAAGGGCAAGAAGAAGCGGAAGAAGTGACCTCACGGCCCGGGAGCACGGTCGCTCCCGGGTCGTCCATCCCTGCATTCCCGGAGGACCCTGAATGAACGAGACCATCACCGATCCGTCGTCGGCCGACGAGACCGCCGCCCGGCAGGCGCACGAGGGTACGGACGCCCCGGCCGCCGAGGCCGCGGAGACCGCCGCCCCCGCGGACTCCGCCGGCTCCGCCGAGGCCGCCGAGACGCAGGACGCGGTCGAGAGCGAGTCCGAGGACGAGTCCGACGGCGAGTCCGACGAGGAGCGCCTGCGCCGCCTCGAGGAGGAGGGCGACATCGCCGCCGACTACCTCGAGGAGCTGCTGGACATCGCGGACCTCGACGGCGACATCGACATCGACGTGGACGGCGACCGCGCCTCCGTGGAGATCCGCGGCGCGGACCGTCTCGCGGAGCTGAACCGCCCCAAGGGCGAGCTGCTGGACGCCCTGCAGGAGCTCGCGCGCCTCGCGGTCCAGACCCGCACCGGCGCCCGGTCGCGCCTGATGCTGGACATCGGCGGCTTCCGTGCCGAGCACAAGGGCGGACTCGAGGAGCTCGCCGCCTCCGCGATCGCCGAGGCGAAGGAGTCCGGGCAGCCGGTCCCGATGCGGCCGATGAACCCCTTCGAGCGAAAGGTCGTCCATGACGTCGCCAAGCGCGAGGGGCTGCGCTCCGAGTCCGACGGCGATGGCAAGGGCCGTCACGTCGTGATCTACCCGACGTCCTGAGGCCTGCCGTGACGACGCTCCCCGCATCGCTCCGACCCCTGGCCGAGCGCCTCTTCGGCGACCGGCTCGAGCTCGCCGAGCGCTTCGCTGCCCTGCTCGCCGAGCAGGGTCCCGAGCGCGGTCTGATCGGACCGCGGGAGGTGGAGCGGCTCTGGGAGCGCCACCTGCTCAACTGCGCGCTGATGGCCGACGCCGTCGACCCGTCGGTCAGGACCCTGGCCGACGTCGGCTCCGGGGCCGGGCTGCCCGGCGTCGTGATCGCGATCGCCCGCCCGGAGCTGCAGGTGACGCTGATCGAGACGATGCAGCGTCGCACCACCTGGCTGGAGGAGGTCGACGCCGAGCTCGGCCTCGGCCTCGAGGTCGTCCGGGCCCGTGCCGAGGAGCTGCACGGCGAGCGGGAGTTCGAGGTGGTCACCGCCCGGGCCGTCGCGGCGCTGGACAAGCTGGCCCGCTGGACCCTCCCGCTGGTGGAGGAGGAGGGGCTGCTGCTGGCGATGAAGGGCTCCTCGGCCGCCGACGAGATCGAGAGGGCCCAGAAGGTGCTCACGAAGCTCGGCGGGATCGACCCCACCATCACCCGGTACGGGATGGGCGAGGTCGAGGTTCCCACTACAGTGGTCCAAGTGCGTCGCCGGCCGAAGGCGAGCAGGAAGGGAGATGCGCGTGGCTGAGAAGCGCGAGGGCTCCTCCCAGGGGGCGGGGTCGATGGACGACACCCCGCTGATGCGCGAGCTCACCCGGGACCACGCCCGCCGCCGGCAGCTGGAGGATGTCGAGTTCACCTCCCCCGAGCACACCAGGATCGTGACCATCGCGAACCAGAAGGGCGGGGTGGGGAAGACCTCCACCACCGTGAACCTCGCGGCCGCGCTGACCATGGGCGGCCTGCACGTGCTCGTGATCGACGCCGACCCGCAGGGCAACACCTCCACGGCGCTGAACATCGAGCACCATGCCGAGGTGCCCAGCATGTACGAGGTGCTGGTCGAGTCCGCGCCGCTGTCCGAGGTGGTCCAGGACGTCCCGGACATGGAGCGCCTGCAGTGCGCCCCCGCGACGATCAATCTCTCCGGCGCCGAGATCGAGCTGGTCTCCCTCGTCGCCCGCGAGAACCGGCTGCGCAACGCCATCCGCGAGCACCTCGAGGAGCGGGAGGCCCAGGGCCTGCCCCGCCTGGACTACGTGCTCGTCGACTGCCCGCCCTCCCTCGGCCTGCTCACGGTCAACGCGCTGGTCGCGGCCCGTGAGGTGATGATCCCGATCCAGGCCGAGTACTACGCGCTCGAGGGCCTGACGCTGCTGCTGAACAACATCGACCTGATCCGGCAGCACCTGAACCCGGATCTCGTGGTCTCCACGATCCTGCTGACCATGTACGACGCGCGCACGCGCCTCGCCGCACAGGTCGCCCAGGACGTGCGGGACCACTTCCCCGACCAGACCCTCGAGACCACGATCCCGCGATCGGTGAGGATCTCCGAGGCGCCGAGCTACGGCCAGACCGTGCTCACCTACGATCCCGGCTCCAGCGGGGCGCTCGCCTACCGGGCGGCGGCCTTCGAGCTGAACTCCCGCCCCGCTCCCTGACCTCGACCTCCCCTCACCGCGCGATGTCGCGCCCGGCACGGAGGTCACCCCCACGGTGACGACATTTCTCGGAAGGACAACGGCCATGACGCAGAAGCGAGGACTCGGCAGAGGTCTCGGCGCCCTGATCCCGGGGGCAGGCTCCTCGCCCGCTCCTGAGCAGGAGCTGCGCACGCGCACCCGTCCGCAGGAGGAGGGCGGCTCCGCCGCGTCGAGCACGCGCCCGGTGGACATGTTCTTCTCCGGCGAGAAGGTCTCCTCCGAGGACGCCCCCCAGCGGGGCGGAGCCCGTGACCTGGCGACCGGCATGGCGCGCGCCGCCGCCGAGCGACGCGGCCGCACCGCGGGCCGCTCCGGCAGCTCGTCGACCGCGAAGCGCTCCGGAGCCGGGAACTCCTCCGGTGGCGCGGACGCGAGCGGTTCCGGCGCCGGGACGGCCGCCGAAGCCTCGACGACCTCCAAGGGCACGGCGGCACAGCGCGGCACGTCGAGCTCGGCGGGCACCGGCTCCCGCTCGACCTCGTCCAAGGGCACCGCGTCCAAGGACTCCGGCACCGCCTCGAAGGGCACCACGTCGAAGAGCACCGCCTCGAAGAGCACGACGTCGAAGAGCCCTGTCTCGAAGGGCACCGCCTCGAAGAGCACCTCGGCGACGTCCGCGCCGTCGACGACCGCGAAGAGCTCGGGAGCCGCGAAGAGCACCGGGACTGTCAAGAGCACCTCCTCGTCCAGGACCTCCTCGCCCGCGAGGAGCACCTCCAGCTCGAAGGGCGCCTCCTCCCCGGCGAAGCGATCCACCGGCGCGAAGAGCGCGGCCGTGCCCACGGCTGCCGCCGACTCGACCGGCACCGCGGAGGGCACCGCCGCCTCGAAGGACGCGAGCGCGACCGCTCGGCCCACCTCGGCGCCGACCACTCCCACCCCCGCCCCCGCGACGGGCGGAGCAGTCGACGAGACCGCTCCGGTCAGGACCGACGAGGTCCCGACCGTCGCCTCCTCGTCGGCCGAGCAGGAGCAGGCTTCTTCGCAGGCCGCTCCTGCCGCCGCAGAGAACGAGGCGACGGCCCCGGCGTCGAGCACGCAGGATGCGCAGCCCGAGACCGATGACGCGCCGGAGGAGGCCCCGCAGGCCGGCTCCGCGGAGTCGGAGGCCCCCCTGCGCGGCGAGGACAGCCCGATCGTCGACGTCGAGGCGGTCGAGTACACCCGAGTGCGCGACACCGCCCCGTCGGAGGACGCCGAGCCGGCAGCGCCTGCCGAGCCCTCCACGACCGAGCTGCCTGCTGCCGCCCCTCAGGAAGCCCCTGCCGCTCAGAACAGCTCCGCGCCGGCCGACGAGCACCCTGCGACCGACGAGCCCGCTGAGACGGACTCCGAGCACGCAGCTGCGGTCGGTCCCGATGGGGATGCGCGCGATGACGCCGGAGAAGCGCCTTCCGGCGCTGCCGGACAGTCCGACGCTGGCTCGGAGCGAGCTCCTCTCGAGAGCAAGAGCCTCGTCAGCGTCCCTGGCGCGGAGTTCGCGGAGATCCCGATCCACGAGGTCCGGGAGAACCCCCGCAACCCGCGCACCATGTTCGACGAGGAGGAGCTCGACGAGCTCGCGTACTCGCTGCGCGAGGTCGGCGTGCTGCAGCCCGTCGTGGTGCGCCCGATCCCGGTCACCGAGGACGGGGAGTCCTTCGAGCTCGTCATGGGCGAGCGCCGGTGGCGCGCCGCCCGCCGTGCCGGTCTCACCGCCATCCCCGCGATCATCCGCGAGACCAGCGACGACGACCTCCTGCGCGACGCGCTCCTCGAGAACCTGCACCGCACCCAGCTGAACCCGCTGGAGGAGGCGAACGCCTACCAGCAGCTGCTCGACGATTTCGGGTGCACGCAGGACGAGCTGGGAGAGCGCATCGGGCGCTCTCGCCCCCAGATCACGAACACGCTCCGCCTGCTGCGGCTCCCCGCCCTCGTGCAGCGCCGTCTCGCCAGCGGAGCGATCAGCGCCGGCCACGCCCGTGCGCTGCTGTCCCTGGACGATCCGACCCTCATGGAGGAGCTCGCCCAGCGGATCGTGAGCGAGGGGCTCTCCGTGCGCGCCGTAGAGCGCCTGGTGGCACGCGGCGGGCAGCAGCAGGCTCCCCGCACCGTCCGCCGCAGCACCTACGACCCGCACGTCGTGGACCTGACGAGCCGGCTGTCGAACCGCCTCGAGGCGCCCGTGCGCATCGACGTGGGCAAGCGCAAGGGCAAGATCACCCTCGAGTTCACGAACCTCGAGGATCTCGAGCGCCTCATGGAGAACATGGGCCTGGAGCTCCCGGCCCCCGAGTGACTCGGGGAGTGCGGGGTCCGTTCCGCACCCGCTCGCTGCAGCGCTGACGTGCTGCGGCGTGGAACGTGCGCCATGCCGTCGTCCCGATGACGAGCGCGCTCCTCTTCTGACCGACGAGAGCGTGCTCGTCCCGTCCCCCTCCCGCCGGTCGAACTCCGCGTTCGCCCGCGAGGAGCACCAGCACCCCGAGGGGGCCCTTCGGTGAAAGGGTCCCTCCTCTAGTGTGAGCGGTGTCACAGAACACACGGATCTGCCATAGACGCTATGTGTGTCAGCTCCGTCCGGTGCACGCGGTGTGGACGCACCTGTCTTCGTCTTCCCTCCGCAGCCTCCTCCTCAGCCCCGCGTCGCCCTCGTCCCGGGGGATGATCCCGTGCCATCGGTGCAGGCCAGAGTGCAGAACGGAGCTTGTCCACCGTTGTGTACAACTCTGTGGACTGCACTTCTCCAACGGAGAGTGGTTGTCCACAGATGTGTGCACGCTTGTGGAAGCGGAGTCCGTACGTGCCTCGGTCCCTCGTGGTTTCTCGGGAAACATGTGGCTCGCCGCTGGAGATTGCGAGGGCCGCAGGTGTCGGTACTGAGATGCTCCGGTCTCCTGAGGATGCCTGCGCGAGCATCTGATGCCATTCATGCAACGCCGGCCTCGGCTGACTCGCTCCCCTGGGGAGTTCCACGGGAAACCGAGTCGCCTGGTCCTGGGACGTGCGTTCCAGGGCTTGCGGTGCACGATCCTCGAAGGAGAAGAGTCCGCGGCATCCGGGGGACGACCTGCCCCGCCTCTGCCGGGCCGGTGGTACCCACGTGGAGGATGCCCGTCGCGGGGAACAGTGCCGTATCCGTCGCAGTGATCCCGTCATGTCAACTTCCCCAGTGCACTGTTCCACGCGAAACGCTGGCCGAAGTCTGCCGACCAGGGCTTTCGGACCGCTCTTATGTTGCTTCGCGCGACGCCTGATGGGTCATAGGCAGAGCTCCGGTGTCGGAAGTGTCGTCAAAGCCGTGGTGGGGAGCGGTTTCACGTGAGCCGTCACAGGGTCGCCCCCTCCCCGGAGTGTCAACGGGGTTCACTCCATGAACTGCGACCGACGGATGCGCAACGAGGGAAAGCCCGTCCCTGAGGCGCACACAACTCTCGGGCCACCGATGCTTCCCGCGAATCGCACGTGTCCGGGCACGAGCGGTGCCGTCGTCGCGGATGACCGAGTCGGCGGTGTGGTGATCGTGAGTTCGGGGATCCACGTGAAACGAGCCGGCGCGCCCGCTCCTCCCGTGCGCGCAGCCGGATCTAGACCGGGCCGAGTAGGACGCGATCGCTCTCCCGCTCACCGTGAGTGCGTGGCGCGACACGCATCAATGATGGACGGGCAGTGTCCCCGATCCTTGTTTCGCGTGAAACATCGGCTTGGAAGGCGCAGCCGATCGCGACGACTGTGTGGCGAGTCCGTCCGCCTGCATCCGAGCAACTGCCAGGTGCGCCGGTGGACCCCGGCCTTTGAGGTTTCGCGTGGAACTGCTGTTCGTGACGGTGGTGCTGTATAGCTCCGCTTCCGGCTGCATCAAGCCCCAATGAAGCGCCGTGTCTTGGGCTGGCGGCTTCGTGTGCTCATCCCATGTTGCCGGTTGCATTCTTGGGAAAACGAGCTCTCAACCGCCAGTCCTACGACAGCGTTTGCCGTGAAACATGGTGCTGGAATCCCCCAGCGGCGACTGTGAGGGCCCTTCGAGGTGGATGCACGTCGGATCGCGCGAATCCAAGGAGGAGCTGACGATCTCGTGCCGCGACTCGCCTCCAGTGGGGAGTGGAAGCGTTCCCCGTGAAACGCCGATGAGTTCAGAACTCCGCATCGTGAGCCCCTGTCTAGGGCTGTGCGTTCCGCTGCCCCGCGGGACTGAGTCTGCGTCGCGTCAAACCCGCACTACGACAGGGCATCGAGGCGGCCCCCTGCACTCGCAGCAGGCCCATCGGTTTCCCGTGAAACGTCAGGTGGGCTCTGCTGGTCGTCAGTTGCGCTGCTCTGCTTCACCTTCCCCATCCCGTGCTGTCGACCGTGGGGCTCCGTCTCACCAGAAGGGCTCTCCCCCTGACATGGCGGGAGAGGCGTCACGCCGTACATGCTCTGCACGCTGTGCGCTCTCGGCCCCGTTCGTTGCACGTGGAACGGCTGTATGGACCATCCAGCCGAGTGGAGGGACGCCGGGGCGGTGGCATCTCCAGTACCTCATGACCAACAACTAACGCGTTGCCCACGTGGCGTGGAGGCTTGCTCCGTCGGCCCTGAGCGCATGCGTATTCCGTCCAAGGGAGCGTGTCTCCGGCGAGACGCCGTTTGTCGTGAAACCCCTCTAACAGTGCACGGGCGCGCCCGGGGAGTCGCTGAGGGGGCAACCCCGCGGGCGGCGGAGGCCTACCTCAACAGATCAGGAGAGTTTCACAGCGAACATGGCGCTGTGATGGTCGACGGGCCAGTGGAGCCTGTCCGAGCGAGTCGCACGTGACCTGCTCACTCTCCTCCCACCGCCGACCCCTGTGCTGTTCGAGCCGACGCGGCTCCTGTGGATCGGGCACAGAGCGTCGCTTCTGGAGCACGGGGAGAGACATCGGCCTCCCGCGCGGAGCGAGTGCGGCACGGAGCCCGGAGCTGTTGTTCGGAGTCTCGATGTCTGCACGAAGGAGGCGGACGCCCACGTGGGCGGCGCGGTACGGCGCGCCCGCTCCCGCCGCTCGCCTTGTGATTCACGTGCATCTTCTATGGTGATGCACAGTGTGCAGAACCCTGTGGACAACCTCTTCGGGGCAACTGTCCAGAATGTGACCTGCGATACAACAGCTTCCCATAGCACATCCCCGGGCCGACGTCAGCAGGACTCGGAGATCATCTGAAGCCGCAGGTCAGGGGGACTTCTGTGACGAAGGTCGTGGTCAGAGAGGTTCCACCGTCATCCACATTTAGCTGTGGATAACCTTGTGGAAAGACGAGGAGAACTCTGTGGATACTTATGTGGATAGCGATGTGGATGCACCGTCCATGCACGTCAGCGCGGGCGGTTGCACCTAGGTTGACACGACGTGGAGGACGCCTCGCATGACACGCTCCGTCGGGCGCAGCTCGAGTCCGTCGCGTTGGCCGCGGCGTCGACCTCGCGAGGGCGCGGCCAGATGCGGACGCGGAACCATGTCGTCGGGACGTCGCCCCCTGACAGATCGTCCCGCGCGCGGTCGCGACGACCAGGACTGGATCGTGAACACGGCGTGGCTGCTGAGCTCGTCCTGCCCGCGGGCGCGACAGCCCGGTCTCGAGAGACCGGTGCGGCCGCCGGCGATCCCACGGCCGCGCAGGCTCCCCTCAACCGGCTTCGGGTCCGAGCTCCGCGTCCACGACGTGCTTGGGCAGCGCTCCGCTGCGTCGGTGCGTGAGCCGCCACGGGCCGTCCAGGACGAGCTCCTCTCCCCCGGGGGTGAGGCCGTGCAGCTCGCTCTGCTCCCCGTCTACGTCGTCGGTGACGAAGCGGAGCCAGGTGGGCAGGTGCTCGATACCCCAGCGGTCCAGGAAGGCGTCCTCAGGGTCCTCGACGAGGAGGCACTGCATGGAGGTCCCCCAGCGCCGGGAGATCTCCTTGAGCAGCGTGGGGGCGGGCCGGGACGGCGCCGCCCAGTCCGCGCTCACCAGCACGAGCACCGGCACCCGCGCCGCGTCCCGCGATGCGTCAGGCGGGCCGTTGCCGTGGGCGCGCTGCTTCGCGGGCAGGACGACGTCCGCCCTCCCCGCGCTCCCCCGGGAGGGGCCGAGAGGAGGGCGGACGGGGGACTCGGGCTCGGGCACTCCCGGCTCGGGCACCGCCCGGACGGTCACTGCGAGACGGCCTCCACCACGGGCTGCTCGGCGTCGGCCGCGGCGTCGATGCCGGCGGCGCGGTCGGCGAGCCAGCGCTCGGCGTCCAGCGCGGCCTGGCAGCCCGTGCCTGCGGCGGTGATGGCCTGGCGGTAGGTGTGGTCCACGACGTCGCCGGCGGCGAAGACGCCGGGCACGGAGGTGTACGTGCTGCGACCCTGGCACACGATGTACCCCTCGTCGTCCAGCTCGAGCTTGCCGCGCACCAGGTCGGTGCGGGGCAGGTGGCCGATCGCCTCGAACACGGCGGAGGTCACGAGGTCGCGCTCCTCGCCGGTGACGGTGTCGCGCAGGGTCACGGACTCGACCTTGTCGCGGCCGTTGATCCGCACGATCTCGCTGTTCCACGCGAAGGTGAGCTTCGGATCGGCCTCGGCGCGGCGCGCCATGATCTTCGAGGCGCGCAGCTCGTCGCGGCGGTGCACGAGGGTGACGGACTTGCCGAAGCGGGTGAGGAAGGTGGCCTCCTCGACGGCGCTGTCGCCGCCGCCGACCACGAGGATGTCCTGGTCCTTGAAGAAGAAGCCGTCGCAGGTCGCGCACCAGCTGACGCCCTTGCCGGAGAGGTCCGCCTCGCCGTCGATGCCGAGCTTGCGATAGGCGGAGCCGGTCGTGATGATCAGCGACTTCGCGCGGTACACGGTGCCGTCCTCGAGGGTCACCTTCTTCACGTCGCCGTCGAGCTGCAGATCTACGGCGTCCTCGTAGACGACCTCGGCGCCGAAGCGCTCGGCCTGCTCCTGTAAGGAGGCCATCAGCTCGGGGCCCTGCACGCCCTCGGGGAAGCCGGGGAAGTTCTCGACGTCGGTGGTGGTCATGAGCGCGCCGCCCGCGTCGAGTGCGCCCGCGATGACGATCGGCTTCATCTCGGCGCGCGCCGTGTAGATCGCGGCGGTGTAGCCGGCCGGGCCGGAGCCGACGATGACGACCTCGTGCACGGTGCCGTCGTCGTCCGCGACGGGCTGCACGAGCGGCTGCGCGGCCGGCGCGGGGCCGCCGAGGATGTTGAGGGCCTGGATCGGCTGGGTCATGAGGGTGTCCTTCCGTGGAATGGGGCGGAGGCGGTCGGCGGGAGGACCTTCGTCCAGTATGGGGGCTCGGGAGGGGCCGACGGGGTCAGAGCGGGCCGATCATCACATGGCCGGCCCAGAGGCGGTCCTGGCCGGGGTCCTCGTCGTGCGCTCCGGTCCCGCAGGTGGGAAGCACGACCGTCGCGGAGATGATGCCGCCGTTCGCGCGCAGCGTCTCGCGGTCCACGGGACCGTGGACGAGCAGCCAGCCGGTGGTGTCCTCCCCGCCCCATGAGACCTCCTCCATGATCAGGATCGACTCGGTGATGCCCTGCTCCTGCTGGCACTGCGCGGCGTCGAAGCTCGTCATCGGCTGGATCGTGCCGGTGTCGACGAGCCGCTGGACCTCGGTGCCGAGGCTCGGCTCCGTGACAACGGTCAGACCGGCAGAATTCTTCCCGGTGCCGGAGCCGGAGTCGACGGAGGCACCGGTCATGTGGGAGGCGCTGGTGGTGGACTGCTCCAGCGCGGTGGCGAGCTGCACGCCGAGCAGGGCCGCGATGATCAGGGCGAGGATCATCATCGGCAGCGGGATGCCGAGCACCGAGCGGATGCGCGGCCTGCGGGTGCCCGCACGTCGTGCGGGCCCCCGGCGCACATCGCGGGGGGTCATCCGACCTGGATCTCCGCGATGCGGGCGCGGTAGCGGCCCTGCTCGTTGCTGTCCGGGGGCAGCTCCGGGATCCACAGCGCGACCTCGTCGGCCTCGACGGGCTCCGGGGTCTCGAGAAGCACCTCGCCGTCGCCGGCGAGCTCGCCGCTGGCGAGCACGTCGCCGAGGGAGCCGTCGTCGTGCACGGCCCGCAGCTCGATCAGCCCGCCGCTGTTGCGCGCGGTGGTGACCTTGACGGTCCTGAGCGTGGACTGCTCGGCGAAGGTCAGGCGCACGCCCGCCCCCTCCTTGAGGCCGCCGTAGTCGGCGCTCTGGTAGTGCTTGGTCGACCAGAAGGTCCCCGGGTCACCGTCGGTCATGCGGTCCTGCTGATCGGCGTTGTCGGGCTCGAGGTCGGTGCCCTGGGTGAACACCTCGACGCCGGTGAGCTCGGGGGCGGGCAGCTCCGGCTCCTCCGTGTCCGTCGGGGTCGGCTCGGCGGGCGCCTCGCCGGTGTCCTCCTCGACGGGGGCGGTGGTCTGGGGCGTGGCGGTCGCCAGCGGGTCGGCGATGATCTCGCGGAGGTCGCGGGTGATGGCGGTGACCGCGAGGACCAGTGCGAACATCACCACGATGACGCCGCCGACGACGATCCACTGCGACTGCAGGGAGCGCTTCTCACGATCCCGGGGGCCGAGGGCGAAGGTGTCCGGATCGTCGGCGTCGACGGCGACGCCGACCACGTCGCGCAGCAGGGAGCCGCGCGAGTGCGGGACCGTCGTCTCCTCGGGGGCCTCGTCCAGGTAGGAGGTGCGACGGCCCTGGACCACGATCGGCCCGGTCTCGTGCGCGGCGGGACCTGCGGCGGCGCCGACGGCGGGCATTGCCGCGGTGGGCTCGTCCTCGCCCGCGGTCCCGCTCTGCTCCGCTTCGCTGGACTGCTGGGGAGCGACCGACGGGGTGGGGGCGGCATGGTCCGCCGTCGGCGCGATCGCGCCGGTCCCGGGCTGCTCGGCGCGCCCATCGCTGCCCGCGGGCGAACCGGCGGGGCTCAGCGGCCAGTGCGTCCCCGAGGTGCGCGAGGGGACCTGCTGCGTGGCCTCGGGCTCGGCCGACGGGGACTGTCCTGCCGACGGGGACTGCTGGGTCGACGGGGACTGCGCCGCGGCAGCGCCTGCGGCTCCCGCCGCGCCGGCGGCTCCGGCGAGGCCCGCCGCGGCCACCGCACCGGTTCCCGACGCGGCGGAGTCCTGCGCCGCGTCGGTCGTCCGAGCGGCCTCCGCCTGGGGCCGACGGAGCTGGGTGATGTCGAGGTGGCCCGGGAAGGGGCTGGTGCCCCGCTTCTCGTCGAGATGCAGGTCCTTCACGAGGGTCGCGGCCGCCGCGGAGTGGTCTTCCCGCGGCGCCGCAGGGGTCTCCCCGGAGGTCTCCGCAGGCGTCTCCTCGCCGGCAGGGGCGTCCTGGCTCGAGGAGGAGCCGTCCTCCGCGGACAGGTCCTCGCCGATCGTGGCTGCGCTCGCAGCGGGAACCGAAGCGGTCTCGCTCGCCGCGGCCTGCGTCTCGTCCACTCGAGCGTCTTCCGATCGCTCGTCGACGACCTGATCCTCGCCTGTGCCCACCGCGGCGTCGTCGACGGCCGGCAGCGCCGCGGTCCTCTCGGCGGCGTCGCCGGGCTCGACGTCGGCGGGCTCGGCGTCGTCAGGGCCGTTCTCGGCCCGGGCAGCATCAGCCGAGGTGGCATCGGCCGACGCGGCGCCGACGGCGTGATCAGCAGCGTCGGAGCCGGCATCGCCGGTGCCGTCCGCATCCGGGCGGGAGCCGGCGTCGTCACCGGTCACCCCCGCGCCCGCGACCACGGCGGCACCTGTCACCGCACCGGCAGCGCCGGCAGCGGCAGCGCCGGCCCCGACGGCCGGACCGGCGGCGCCCCGCTCCGCGTCCTCCCGCGTGTCGCGGGCACCGGACTCGCCGCCGACCGCCCCTGGGGTCTCCGCAGCGGCCTCCGAGCCATGACCATCGCTCGGCGTCGCACCGTCGCCCGACGCAGCTCCGGCCCCCGACACCCCGCCGGCGGCGCCGCGCGGATACGCCTCGAAGGTCACCGGGATGGACTGCCACGGCTCGAGCGCCTCGATCAGCCCGCGGGTGGTCTCGGGGATGTCGTCGGCGGACTCGTTGAGCACCAGGTCGCACAGCAGGTCGAGGTCCGCGGGGATGTCGGTGTCCACCAGCGTCGAGGGCCGCGGCACGGTGCCGGTGCCGTCGTGCTGGGGGGTGCGGCCCGTGAGCGCCCGGTAGAGCAGCGCGACCAGCGCCGCGGTGTCCTGGAAGGAGGCGACCTCCCGGGAGCGGTCCAGACCGGGGTGCGAGGCGGCCTCGACGCCGATGCCGAGGATGTGCACGCCGCCGGAGCGGGTGTCGACGAAGACGCGGTTGGAGTCGAGGAACTGATGGCGCACGCCGCGGCGCCTCGCGGCCTCGAGACCGGTCGCCGCCTCGCCGATGATCGCGCGCGCCGTCTCGGGGTGCATCGGGCCATCGGTCAGCAGCGCCGCGAGCGGCGGGGCGGGAGGCATCGGGTACTCCACGACCGTCGTCGGCCCGTCCTCGGGCGCACCGGTCGAGGTGGTGTCGGACTCCTCCCGGGGGTCGTCGAGCACGACGATCTCCCGGACGGGCAGCAGACGGGGCTCCTCGACGAGATAGGCGCGGCGCACCGCATCGGCCGCCTCGAGCGCGGCCTCGCCGCGGACGATGAACAGCACCACGGACTCGCCGGTCGCGACGGAGCGGGCGCGGCGCCAGACGGCGCCGTCGGCCACACCGGACAGCGGGATCCTGCCCTCGAGGGTCCACCTCGCGTGCAGCGCATCCTGCTCGGGGTTCGTGCTCACGGACCCTCCCTCTCCTCGTCTGGCGGATCGATGCCCGTCATCTGCGTCGACCATGCTACGAGGTCGCCCCCGCTCCGCGACGGCGCAGCCTCAGGACAAGGCGTCGCGTCGCACCGACCAGCTGGCGCACCTCCGGCACGCGCAGCACGTGCCCCGCCGCCGTGAACACCACGATCATCACCGCGCCGATCACCATGCCGAGCACCACCGCGAGCGCGCGGTGCTGCCAGATCAGGCCGTCGAGCAGGATCACGAGGCCCGTGCCGGCCGCCCAGCTCACCGCGCCGGCGGCGATCAGCCTCCCGAGCAGCAGCGCCTCGGCGCGCAGGCTCGGCGGCGCCACCTCGTGCCGTGCGGCATGACGTCGCAGCTGCCACAGCCCGAACAGCCAGGCCAGCAGGTTGCCGAGGCTGGTGGCGCCCGCCGCGCTCATCGCCGCGTACTGCGGATCCACGAGCGTGAGGATCACCGGCACGGAGATCAGCGTGACCGCGGCGATCGGGATCTGCGCGAGGAACGGGCTGCGCGCGTCCTCGTAGGCGTAGAACAGCCGCTTGATCAGGTACAGGGACGCGAAGGGCATGAGCCCCAGCATGTAGGCCACCAGCACGCTGCCGTTGGCGCGCGCGCCGATCTCGCCGGTGCCGCCGCCGATCACCCACATGATCGGCCCGGACAGCGCGACGAACACTGCCGTGCACAGCACCATCGGCACCGACAGCATCCGGTTGGTGTCCGTGTAGCGGGCCAGCGCCCCGGCATGGTCCTCCGCGGCGGCGCTGCGGGAGATGGACGGGAACGCGGCGGTGACCAGGGTGACCGCGATGATGCCCTGCGGGATCATGAACGCGAGATAGGCCCACTCCAGGGTCAGCAGCGCCGGATAGCGGGCGGCGAGCTCGGGTTGGCCCTGCAGCTGCTCGGTCATCCGCACCGCGCCGCCGGTCGCCCAGCGGGACGCCCAGATGCCCAGCTGCCCGAGCCCCAGCATCGCCAGCGACCACAGCCCGATCCGGGAGAGCTTGCCGAGCCCCAGGCCGCGCAGCCCCCACTTCGGGCGCAGACGCAGGTCGAGCTTCTTGACGTACCAGAACAGGAACACGACCTGCGCCGCGGAGCCGCCGACGTTGATCAGCGCCATCGCCGCGATCATCGGGATCGTCCACTGCGCGGGATCGCCGACGGTGCCCCACAGACCCAGGAACAGCGCCGCCCCGACGATGCCGACGAGGTTGTTGAGCACCGGCGCCCACTGGTACGGGCCGAAGGAGTCGTGGGCGTTCAGCAGCTGCCCGCACATCACGTACAGGGCCGAGAAGCAGATCTGCGGCATCATCCAGTAGCCCAGCTGGACCGCGAGCGCATAGGTCGCCGGCGGCAGCACGCCGCTGGTGAGGGTGAGCAGCAGCGGCACCGCCACCATGCACACGACGGTCACGCCGAGGGACAGCACCGCGACCAGGGTCATCAGGCGCGAGATGTAGTCGCTGCCGCGGTCGGGCCGTTTCACGGCGCGCACGATCGCGGGCACCAGGATCGCGTTCAGGGTGCCGCCGCCCACGAGCAGCCAGATGGTGTTGGGCAGGGTGTTCGCGGCGGAGAAGGCGTTGGCCGCCGAGGACATGGAGCCGCCGAGGATCGCGCCGAACAGGAAGTTCCGCACGAAGCCGAGCAGGCGGGAGACCATCGAGCCCGAGGCCATGAGCACGCTCGCCTGCAGCAGCCGCGAGCGGCTGGAGGGGCTGCCGTGGCGGCGATGGCGGGGTATGTGATGAACCCTGTGGACCCGGCGGGTGGTGCTCATCGGGGGTCCTCCTCGGGGGTGTCGTCGGGGTCGTGGTCAGGGGCGTCGTCGGGATCGGGGGCCGTCGCGGGCCCGTCGGCCGCGTCCCCGCCGCGGTGCCTCGCCCGTTCGGTCCAGGTCCGCTCCGGCACCGAGGTGTCCAGCGTGGAGCGTCCCGTGCGGGCGAGCTCCTCCGGGTCCTCGGGGCCCCGGATCGCGGGGGCGCGGCTGCTGGAGCCGGTGCGGCGCGCGCGGGCGACGCCGACGACGACCAGCAGGCCCATCGCGATGACGAGCAGGAGCGTGGTCCAGTTCTCCCACGACGGGTTCACCGTCAGCGGCACGTCGACGGGGTCGGTCAGCTGCCGGTCGTCCTCGGTGGTGAGGGTGGTGGTGAGGGTGACGGAGCCGTTGGCGACCGCCCCCACGTCCACGCTCGCGTTGGTCTGGCCGTGCGCCGGGACGGTGACCACGGCCGGCTCCCCGACCTGGACCAGGGGCCGGTCGGAGGTGACCGTGACCTTCACCGTGATCGGGGTGTCCATGCCGTTGGTGATCGTGATGGGCACGGCGGCGGTGTCGGAGACGACGTTGTAGCCGGAGGCGGGGACCACCTGGATCCGGTCCTGCAGGGCGTCGGCCCGCTCGGCGGCGTCCTGCGCCCGGGAGGCCGGGGTCCCGGGATCCCCGCGCCAGGCGAGGGAGGTCGCGGAGAGGATCTCGCGGCGCGCGGCGTCCAGCGGGGCGTCGTCCTCCATCGCCGCGCCGAGCGCGTCGAGCCGGCGCCAGGTGCCCTCGAGGTCCTCGAGGACCGCCGGGTCCAGCAGCTGCGCCTCGGTCGTCTCCTCGAGCACCCGCCAGCTCCCGTCGGACGGGCCGGAGGGGTGCACGTCCTCGGCCTGCAGCCGGCCGAGGGCGTACGGCTCCCCGCCGTCGGCACCCGGGTCGGTGGTCCAGGCCTGCTGGTCCGCGGTGTCCAGCAGCGTCGAGGTGCGGCCCGACTCGATCCAGGGCGCCTCGGCGAAGGCGTCGAGCACCGCACCGGCGGCCGCGGGGTCCAGGTCCGCCCCGGCCGACGGGGAGATCAGCAGGTGGCGGGGCGCGCGGGAGTACTCGGAGGCGATCGTGGCGGTCTCGGCGAGCAGCCGCTGACGGGTCTGCTCCGCGTCCGAGTCCCCGGTCAGCTGCGAGAACTCCTCGGAGAGCACGGGATCGGGGGCGAGCACGGACAGCTGCGCGCCCTCGGTGCGGGAGGACTCGTACGCGCCCACCGAGCTCGGGGTCACCGCGGAGCTGGGGTCGGGGCGCAGCGAGCTGGAGGGCACCACGGCGGCGGTCGCGCCGACCTCGATCATGTCCTCGAGGGCCTCGGCGTCCGCCTCCGCGCCGGGGACGCCGAGGACCTGGGCGCGGGGCGAGATGCCGCGGGCCTCCCACACCTCGTCGGCCGCGTCCCGGGCGGCGCCCTCGAGCAGCATTGCCCCGGACTCGCGCAGGCTCACCAGGTCGGCGCCCGCGTAGGGGGCGGCGAGCACGGTGCGCTCGCCGACGGCGGTGTCGAGCTCGTCGGCGATCGCGGTGGACGCCGGGTCGGGGCGCAGGGACGGCGCGGCCGAGGAGCCCTCCGCCTCCTCGCCGCTCGCGGCCTCGGGCTCGGGCTCGGGCAGGGTCGGCGGATCCAGCAGCGCGGGATCCAGCCACCAGTCGACGTCCTCGCGGGCGGCGAGGGCCCGCAGGGAGGCGAGCCGCCCCTGCTCGGCGGAGGCCGCGTGCTCCTCCGGGGCGAGCACCGCGGAGGCGGCGTCGGCCTCGGACACCGGCAGCAGCGTGGACTGGGTGATGGTCTCCTCGGCGCCGTCGGGCCGCCACACCGCGAAGGTGCGCAGGCCCGCGAGCGGCTCGTCGTCCGCGACGGCGGTGAGGGAGACGCGGCGGGTCCCCCAGTAATAGGTCTCCTCCGAGTAACCGAGCTCCTCGGCGGTGGCCTCGACGACGAGGGTGGTGCTCTCCCCGGGCGCGAGGCTCGCGGGCGGGGTCCCGGAGGCGGTGGCCAGCGCCGGTCCCTCGACGTCGGGCCCGGCCTCCGCCTGCCAGCTCGCGAGGGCCCCCCGGTCGGTGACCCGGGAGGTGCGGGTGCGCAGCTCGAGGTCGAGGTCGGTCAGCGGCGCGGAGGAGGCGTTGGTCACCTCGACCTCGGCCCGGAGCGTGCCGCCGGGGGCGAGGGAGGTGGGGGTCAGTGAGACGAGGTCCATGGTCACCGGCGCGTCGTCGTCCGGGACGGGCGGGGCCGACGGGCTCTCCGCGGGCGCGGCCTGCGCGCCCGGGAGCGCGGTCGCCGGGCCGCTGACCAGCACTGATGAGGCGATGACCAGTGCCGCCAGCAGTGCCGCGAGCACCGGGCGCACGGCAGGTTGGGACGACGGCATGGGGACACTGTAAGCGGCCGCTACCGTAGAGGCGCCGAGGAGGCGCACCCGCCTCCACGACATCTCCATCCCCTCCTCCCCTGGACAGGACCGCCCGTGACCGAACCTGCCGACGAGACCGCCGAGCGCCTCGCGACCGCCCGCACCCGTGCCGCCTCGATGTTCCGGGCCCTGCCCGAGGAGGTCCACGAGCTGGGGAGGCTGTTCGAGGCCGCCGGCCACGAGCTCGCCCTGGTGGGCGGGCCGGTGCGGGACGCGGTGCTGGGCCGCTCGAGCGCCGACCTCGACTTCACCACCTCCGCCCGGCCCGAGCAGACCGAGGCGATCCTCCGCTCCTGGACGCGGGACGGGGCGATCTGGGACATGGGGCGCGACTTCGGCACCCTCGGCGGGATGCGCGACGGGGTGAAGGTCGAGATCACGACCTATCGCACCGAGTCCTACGACCCGGCCTCGCGCAAGCCGCAGGTCGAGTACGGCGACACCCTCGAGGGCGATCTCTCCCGCCGCGACTTCACCGTCAACGCGATGGCGGTGCGCCTGCCCTCCCTCGAGCTGGTCGACCCCTTCGACGGGCTCGCCGACCTCGCCCGCACCCTGCTGCGCACCCCCGTCGCGCCCGTGCAGTCCTTCGACGACGACCCGCTGCGGATGATGCGGGCGGTCCGCTTCGTCGCCCAGCTCGGCTTCCGGATCGAGGACGCCACGGCCGACGCGATCGAGCAGCTCGCCGAGCGGATCACGATCGTCTCCGCCGAGCGGGTGCGGGAGGAGCTCGTGAGGCTCATGCTCGGCGCCCACCCCCGCGGCGGCCTCGAGCTGATGACCGAGCTGGGCCTGGCCGCGCACGTGCTGCCCGAGCTGCCGGCTCTCCAGCTCGAGATCGACGAGCACCACCACCACAAGGACGTCTACGAGCACACCCTCACCGTGCTCGACCAGGCGATCGACCTCGAGAGCCCCGCCGGCTCGGGCGGGCCGTGCGAGAGTCCCGACCTGGTGCTGCGCCTCGCCGCGCTGATGCACGACGTGGGCAAGCCCGCCACGCGCCGCTTCGAGGACGGCGGCGCGGTGACCTTCCGCTTCCACGAGACCGTCGGCGCGAAGATGACCGCGAAGCGGATGAAGGCCCTGACCTTCGACAAGGACACCACCAAGAAGGTGGCGCGCCTGGTGGAGCTGCATCTGCGCTTCCACGGCTATGTCGACTCGCCGTGGACCGACTCGGCGGTGCGCCGCTACGTCACCGACGCCGGCGACCTGCTCCAGCACCTCCATCGCCTCACCCGCGCCGACGTCACCACCCGCAACCGGCGCAAGGCCCGCACCCTCGCCCGCGCCTACGACGAGCTCGAGGCCCGCATCGACCACCTCGCCGAGCAGGAGGAGATCGGGCGGATCCGTCCCGACCTCGACGGCAACCGGATCATGGAGATCCTCGACCTGCCGCCCGGCCGCGAGGTGGGCGAGGCGTACAAGCATCTGCTCGAGCTGCGGATGGAGCACGGTCCGCTCGGCGAGGAGCGCGCCGAGCAGGAGCTGCGTGCCTGGTGGGAGGCCCGGACCGAGGGGTAGGGGCCCTCGGCGTGTCGCTCGGGGACGGTGTGAGCGAGGCCGCACGGCTCGTGCACACCCTGTGTGTTTCGCCGCCGGATCGTTCCGTCGGGACCGGGGGCGTGCTCATACTGGGGAGCTGGACGCTGCGGCGCCCTCATCCGTCCATGCCCCCGAAGGACCAGGAGCAGCCATGAGCGAGTCCCGACGCCCGTCGAGCGGCGGCGGCAACCGCCGCGCCGCGGGTGTGCGCCGCACGCCCTCCGGGAAGTCCGCGAAGGGCGGCGCCGCCAAGGGCAGCAGCCGCAGCGGCTCCTCGAAGAGCACCGGCAGCGCCAAGGGCACCAGCCGCACCGCGTCGAAGGGGACCTCCGGCGCGAGGACAGGCGCCGCCGCCACCACGTCGGCCGCCTCCGCGAGCTCCGCGAAGCGCCCCACCTCCCGCACCTCGGTGAGCGCCCGCCACGCCGGCGCCGCCCCGAAGGGCGCGGGGACGGGCCGCGGGAAGAAGGTCGCGGCGACGAACTTCCTGAACTACCCCCGGGCCGGGCGGAGGAACCCCTGGCGCTGGATCCCCTCGCTGCGCATGATCGTCGGCGTCATGGCGCTGTTCGTGCTGGCCGGGCTCGGCTTCGCCGTGTGGCTGTACAACGACACCGAGGTGCCCGAGCCCTCCGACTTCGCCCTCGCCCAGACCTCCCGCGTCTACTTCGCCGACGGCGAGACAGAGATGGGGCAGTTCAGCGAGATCAACCGCACCGAGCTCCCGGCCGACGAGATCCCCGACAACATCAAGCAGGCCGTCGTCGCGAGCGAGGACTCGAGCTTCTACGAGAACCGCGGCGTCTCCCCGCGCGGCATCGTCCGCGCCTTCGTCAACAACCTCCAGGGCGGGGCCCGCCAGGGCGGCTCCACCATCACCATGCAGTACATCGAGCGGTACTACACCGGCACCGAGACCTCCTACGTCGGCAAGGCGAAGGAGGCGATCATGGCGCTGAAGGCGGACCAGGAGCTCTCCAAGGACGAGATCCTCTCCCGCTACCTCAACACCATCTACTTCGGCCGCGGCGCGTACGGCGTGCAGGAGGCCTCCCAGGCCTACTTCGACAAGGACGCCTCCGAGCTCACCGACGCGGAGGCCGCGCTGCTGGTCGCCGTGATCCCGAGCCCCTCGACCTACGACCCGGCGAACGATCCGGAGAAGTCCACGCAGCTGTGGGACCGGGTGATCACCCGACAGGTCGCCGAGGAGCAGATGACCCCCGCCGAGGCGGACGCCCTCGAGTTCCCCCAGACGGTCGAGCCGAGCTCCGAGAACTCCCTCGGCGGCACCAACGGCTATCTCCTGTCGCTGGTGCGGGGCGAGCTGATCGCCGAGGGCTTCACCGAGGACGAGATCAACACCGGCGGCTTCACCATCGTCTCCACGATCGATCCGGCGATCCAGGAGAACACCGTCCAGGCCGTCGAGAACCTGCCCGAGGACCGGCCCGAGAACAACCGCGTGGGCACCGTGACGATGGACCCCTCCACCGGCGCGATCCGCGGCATGTACGGCGGCGCGGACTACGTCACCCAGGCGCAGAACGACGCGACCCAGTCCCGGATGCAGGCCGGCTCGATCTTCAAGACCTTCACCCTGATCGCCGCGCTCGAGGACGGCTACCCGCTGGACTCCCGCTGGGACGGCGACTCGCCGAAGACCTTCCGCGGCGGCTGGACGGTGAAGAACTTCAACGACGTCGACTACGGCCGGGTCAGCCTCGAGAAGGCGACCACCAACTCGATCAACACCGCCTACGCGGAGGCGAACCTCGAGGTCGGCCCCGAGCGCACCCGGGAGACCGCCGTCTCGCTGGGCCTGCCCGAGAAGACCCCGGGCCTCACCGACGACGCCGCGAACGTGCTCGGCTCCGCCTCCCCGACGGTCGCGGAGATGGCCGAGGTGTACGGCTCGATCGCCTCCGGCGGCGTGCACCGCGACAGCTACGTCGTGCAGTCCGTGACCCGGCCCGACGGCTCCTCGCGCTACGAGCACGAGACCACGGACACCCAGGGCATGGACGAGGAGGTCGCGATCAACGCGACCGTCGCCCTGCAGGGCCCGCCCACCCAGGGCTCCGCACGCGACCTCCAGAACGTCATGGGCGGCCGCCCGGTCGCCGGCAAGACCGGCACCTCGGAGAGCTTCCGCTCGGCCTGGTTCGTGGGCTTCACCCCGCAGCTCGTCACCGCGGTGGGCATGTTCCAGCCCACGGCTGACGGCACCGGCGAGGAGTCCCTGACCCCCTTCGGCGGCGAGGACAACATCACGGGCGGCACCTTCCCCACCCAGATCTGGGGCGACATCATGTCGACCTCCCTGGAGGGCGAGGAGTACCTCGAGTTCCCCGAGGAGGTGCAGCTGGACAACGAGACGCAGGAGCGCAGCTACGTCCCGCCGCCCACGCAGGAGCCCGAGCCGACCCAGGCGCCGGAGCCGACGCAGGAGGAGCCCAGCGAGGAGCCCACCACGGAGGAGCCGACCACCGAGGAGCCGACGACGGAGGAGCCGACGACGGAGGAGCCCGAGCCCACGGAGGAGCCGACGACGGAGGAGCCCGAGCCCACCGAGCAGCCCCCGTCGGAGGAGCCGCCCGCGGACGAGGAGCCTCCCGCGGACCAGCCCACCGAGGAGCCGCCGGCCGACGAGCAGGGCGGCGAGGAGGAGGCCGACGCGGGTCTCCCCGAGGTCGAGGACCTGCTGCCCGGCGAGGGCCAGGGGCTCGGAGGCGGCCGCGAGGGCCGCGGCGGCGGCCGAGGAGGGGACTGACCATGGCCGCCCGCTGCGAACAGTGCCGCAACCGGATCCGCGGGACGGTGCACCGCTCGTTCACGGGACGCCGGCTGTGCGAGAGCTGCCACACCCGCCTGATGGGGCAGACCGCCGGCTTCATGGCCGGCGGCGGGGTCCCGAACGCGATCTCCACCGGCGGCTGGTTCGCACGCGCCAAGCGCGCCATGCGCGGGAACCGGTCGACGGGCTGATCGCGAGGTCGGCCAGGCAGGCGCCTGCTGATCTCCTCGGACCGATCAGCCTGGCCGCACGGACCGATCGTTCTGCGCACTGCCCTGCACGGACGCTCGGGAGACTGTCGTTCCGGCGCATGCACGCCTACCGTGACGTGCGTCAGCGACGACCCGCGCGAGCCCCCCCCGAGGAGACACGTCATGACCCCTCCGAAGAAGACCCCCACCCCCGCTCCCGGCCGGCCCGGCAGCCGCCCGCCCCAGCTCGAGGAGCCGACCACGCCGGACGGGCCCCTCCCGCCGAAGCCCGATCAGCAGGGCGCGCAGCCGCGCACGCCCACCGGCGCCGAGCCGGGCCCGGAACGCAGCACGAACGCCCAGCAGGGGGCCTTCCTGACCACCTCGCAGGGAGCGCGGCTGCGCGACACCGACCACTCGCTGAAGGCGGGCAGACGCGGCCCCGTGCTGCTGCAGGACCACCACCTGCGCGAGAAGATCACCCACTTCGACCACGAGCGGATCCCGGAACGGGTGGTCCACGCCCGCGGTGCCGCCGCCCACGGCGTCTTCGAGGGGTACGGCACCGCGGAGCCCGTGTGCCGGGCCGGATTCCTCGCCAAGGGGAAGCGCACCGAGGTGTTCACCCGCTTCTCCACCGTCGTCGGCTCGCGCGGCTCGATGGACACCGCCCGGGACACGCGCGGCTTCGCCACGAAGTTCTACACCGACGAGGGAACCTTCGACCTGGTCGCCAACAACATCCCGGTGTTCTTCATCCAGGACGGCATCAAGTTCCCCGACGTCGTCCACGCCGCCAAGCCCCATCCCGATCGGGAGATCCCCCAGGCCCAGAGCGCGCACGACACCTTCTGGGACTTCGTCTCCCTGCACACCGAGGCCCAGCACCACACCCTGTGGTTCATGGGCGATCGCGGTATCCCGCGCTCCTACCGGATGATGGAGGGCTTCGGGATCCACACCTTCCGGCTCGCGAACGCCGCCGGGGAGACCTCGCTGGTGAAGTTCCATTGGAAGCCGCAGCTCGGCGTGCACTCGCTGACCTGGGAGGAGGCGCAGCTCCTGGGCGGCAACGACCCGGATTTCCATCGCCGCGACCTCGCTGATGCGATCGAGTCCGGCGCCCACCCCAGCTGGGAGCTCGGGATCCAGGTGTTCCCCGACGACGAGGAGCAGAGCTTCGAGGGGATCGACCTGCTGGACCCCACGAAGTTCGTGCCCGAGGAGCTGGCGCCGGTGCAGCCCATCGGCCGGCTCACCCTGGACCGCAACCCCAGCAACTACTTCGCCGAGACCGAGCAGGTGGCCTTCAACCCCGGCCATCTGGTGCCCGGCATCGACGTCACCGACGACCCGCTGCTGCAGGTGCGGCTGTTCTCCTACGTCGACACCCAGCTCACCCGGCTCGGCGGGCCGAACTTCGCGCAGCTGCCGATCAACCGCGCGCACGCCCCGGTCAACGACATGCTGCGGGACGGCTACGGCCAGCAGGGCGACCACGCCGGTGTCGCGCCCTATCAGCCGAACTCCCTGGACGGGGGCTGCCCGTTCATGGCCGGCGAGATGGACGACGCCTTCGAGGACCTGCCGGTCCGCGTGCCCGAGGGCGTGAAGGAGCGGGAGCTCTCGGCCACCTTCGAGGACCACTTCAGCCAGGCCCGCCTGTTCTGGCGAAGCATGACGCCGGTCGAGAGGGACCACATCGTCGACGCGTTCTCCTTCGAGCTCGGCAAGTGCTACGAGAACACGATCAAGGAGCGCCAGCTGCAGAGCCTGGCGAACATCGACGGCGAGCTCTGCGCGCGGGTCGCCTCGGCCCTCGGCCTGCCCGCCCCGGAGCCGACGGTCCCGGCCGACGGGCCCGAGGAGGGACCGGCCACCAGCGCACCGCTGTCCCAGCTCGGCGGCAGCTGGCCCGTCGACGGCAGGAAGATCGGCATCGTCGTCGACCCCGAGGCCGACAACGCGGACCTGCTGGAGCTGCACGAGGCGATCGTCGCCGCCTCGATGACTCCGTTGGTCATCGCGCCGCGCGGCGGCGAGGTCGCCGGAGTGGCGGTGGCTCGCACGCTCGGCACCGCCGCCTCCGTCGAGGTGGACGCCCTGCTGCTCGCCGGCAACCCGCTCCTGGCCCCGGACTCCCGCCCCTCGGTGGACTCGAAGGCCGGCGCGCCCGGGAACGGCGAGGTCGAGCCGCGGGTGGGCAAGCTGATCGACGAGTGCTGGCGCCACGCGAAGGCGATCGGCGCCTGGGGGCCGGGCCGCGAGGCGCTCGAGGAGCGCACCGCCCTTGGCGGCGCAGGGCTCGTCGTCGGCGAGGACGGCGAGAGCGTGCTCGGCGAGATCATCGCCCTCCTCGGGAGCCACCGCGTCTGGGAGCGGTTCCCCGCGGGGGCCTGAGCCTCAGGCGGCGTCGGCGCCGGTGTGCTCACGGGCTCGGCGCCGCCGCCATGCGGCGAGGCCCGCGAGCAGCGCCGCCACGACGAGGAACGGGAGCCCCAGTCGCCACACCGCCCACTCGACCTGCGTCATCAGCAGCAGGCACGAGATCAGGCCCCCGACCGGGAGCACGGCCGGGACGCGGAAGTGGCGGTGCTCCGGCCGGTCGCGGCGCAGCACCAGCACAGCCGCGTTCACGGAGAGGAAGACCACCAGCAGGAGCAGCACCATGGTGCCCGCGAGCACGTCGATGGTCCCGGTGAGGGCGAGGAGGATCGACAGCGCCGTGGTCACGAGGATCGCGACCCACGGGGTGCGGCGTCCGGGCAGGACCCGCGTGAGCACCCGCGGCAGGAGCCCGTCGGACGCCATGCCGTAGGCGAGGCGGGAGCTCATGATGCCCGTCAGCAGCGCCCCGTTCGCCACCGCGATCAGCGCGATCGCGCTGAACACGACCGGCGGCACGATGCCCGCCGCTTCGACCACGAGGGCTAGCGGTGCGGAGGAGCCCGCGAGCTCCTCGGTGGGCACGACGGCGGAGGCGACCACCCCGATCAGCGCATAGACCACACCGGTGACGATCAGCGCCCCGAACAGGGCGCGAGGGTAGGAGCGCGAGGGGTCCTTCGTCTCCTCGGCGATGTTCACGCTGGTCTCGAAGCCGACGTAGGAGTAGAACGCGAGGACGGTGCCGGCCAGCACCGCCGCGACCGGTCCGTTCTCGGGGGTCCCGAGCTCCGTGAGCCGGCCCAGGTCGCCCTCGCCCCGGCCGATCACGATCGCGCCCAGCACGATCACCAGCAGCAGGCCGCCCACCTCGATCAGGGTGGCCACGCGGTTCGCACCCAGCGACTCGGAGATGCCGCGGGTGTTCAGCGCCGCGAGCAGGGCGAGGAACACGACCACCACGAGCACGGCGGGCAGGCTGACGAAGGCGCCGAGATAGTCACCGGCGAAGCCCAGCGCGAGCGCGCCGACGGACACGATGCCGGCCGAGAGCATGCAGAACCCGACGAGGAACCCCGTGAAGGGGCCGAACGCGCGCGTGGCGTAGTGGGAGGAGCCTCCCGCGCGCGGATACTTGGTCGCGAGCTCGGCGTAGGAGCCGGCGGTCAGCAGGGCCAGCAGCAGCGCCACCACGAGCGGCACCCACAGGGCGCCGCCGGCGATGCCTGCGATCTCCCCGGCCAGCACGTACACGCCGGCCCCGAGCACGTCCCCGAGGATGAACAGGAAGAGCCCGGTGGTGGTGACGGTGCGGCGCAGCGTGGGGCGCTCATCGGTGCTGGTCATCCCGCTACGGTAGGGCGAGGACGATCGCGCGGGCGGACCGATCGGTCGTGCCGCGCAGCCCGGCTCCGACGCCCCAGCCCTGTGATGCGCCGCGCACCGGCGGGTACTCCCTGGCCGATGCTCCTGGGCCCGGGTAGGCTGTTGCGGTCCGTGACGTGCATCGCCGATGCCCGCGCGGGCGGCATGAACCCTCCTGCCACGGAGAGACCGTGGCCGCAGAGACCACAGGAGGTGGGTACCAGAACATGCGCAAGTACGAAATGGTCGTGATCCTCGACCCGTCCGTCGATGAGCGGACCGTCACCGGAACCTTCGAGAAGCTCGTCCAGGTCGTCCCGACCGAGGGCGGCACCATCGACAACGTCGACGTCTGGGGCAAGCGGAAGTTCGCCTACGAGATCGACAAGAAGTCCGAGGGCATCTACATCGTCCTGCAGTTCACCGCGAAGTCGTCGACCGCGCAGGAGCTGGACCGTCAGCTCGGGCTCAACGAGTCGGTCATGCGCACCAAGCTCATGCGTCTCGACGCCGAGTGACCTGCCGTCTCTGACCCCCGCACGATCCACCACACCCCCGGAGCAGAGGAGCACCCATGGCGAATGACACCGTCATCACGGTGATCGGCAACCTCACCGCGGACCCCGAGCTGCGCTTCACGCAGTCCGGCGTCGCGGTCGCGTCGTTCACCATCGCGTCCACCCCCCGCACCTTCGACCGCCAGTCGAACGAGTGGAAGGACGGCGAGGCGCTGTTCCTCCGCTGCTCCATCTGGCGCGACGCCGCGGAGAACGTGGCCGAGTCGCTCGAGAAGGGCTCCCGCGTGGTCGCACAGGGCCGCCTCAAGCAGCGCTCCTTCACCGACCGCGAGGGCAACAACCGCACCAGCATCGAGCTGGACGTCGACGAGATCGGCCCCTCCCTCCGCTACGCGACCGCGAAGGCCACCAAGGTCCAGCGCGGCGGCGGTGGCGGCGGCCGAGGCGGCGTCGGCGGCGGCCCGCAGGGCGGCGGCCAGGGCGGCTTCGGCGGCCAGGGCGGATACGGCAACCAGGGCGGTCAGGGCGGCTACAGCGCGCCCCAGGGCGCTCCCAACGCCGACCCGTGGGCCGGCGGAGGCAACCAGGGCGGGTACGACGACCCGCCCTTCTGATCGGCGCGCCGGATCCCGGCACCCCGCGCAGAGAACCCCACAGAACAACCCCATCCCGGGTGCATGCCCGGGCTCCCCTCAGAAAGAAGGAGCACCACGATGGCCAAGCCTGTTCTTCGCAAGCCGAAGAAGAAGCAGAACCCGCTGAAGGCCGCCGGTCTCGAGACCGTCGACTACAAGGACGCCGCGCTGCTGCGCAAGTTCATCTCCGACCGCGGAAAGATCCGCGCCCGTCGGGTCACCGGCGTCTCCGTCCAGGAGCAGCGCAAGATCGCGAAGGCCGTGAAGAACGCCCGCGAGATCGCCCTGCTGCCGTACTCGACCTCCGGTCGCTGAGCGAGGAAGGGAAGCACATGACCAGCAAGCTCATCCTCACCAACGAGGTCACCGGCCTCGGTGCCGCCGGCGATGT
The DNA here is from genome assembly GCF_001293905.1 of Brachybacterium sp. SW0106-09. Lineage (NCBI taxonomy): Bacteria > Bacillati > Actinomycetota > Actinomycetes > Micrococcales > Dermabacteraceae > Brachybacterium > Brachybacterium sp. SW0106-09. The sequence continues at coordinate 40,300 of NZ_BCAK01000014.1, read as the reverse complement.
CGTCGAGGTCAAGGACGGCTACGCCCGCAACTTCCTCCTGCCCCGCGGTCTCGCGACCCCGTGGACCAAGGGCGGTCAGCGTCAGCTCGACCAGATCCGTGCGGCCCGCGGCAAGCGCGCCATCGCGAACATCGAGGAGGCGCAGGCCCTGAAGGCGTCGCTCGAGTCGAAGCCCGTCGTCATCGCCGAGCGCGCCGGCCAGAACGGCCGTCTGTTCGGTGCGGTCTCCTCCAAGGAGGTCGCCGAGGGCGTCAAGGCGATCTTCGACAAGGACATCGACCGTCGCACCGTCGAGTTCCCCACCCCGATCCGCTCGCTCGGCGAGCACAAGGCGACCGTGCGCCTGCACGACGAGATCTTCGCGAACCTCGTCGTCCAGGTCGTCGCCGCCAAGGGTGCCGCCAAGGCCTGATCCGGCCTGATCGACCCCGCAGCGCCCCGCACCCTCATGGTGCGGGGCGCTGCTGCGTTCCCGAGACCTTCGTCGAAGGCTCCTCGGACCGCCTGCCGGATAGGTTGTCGCCATGTTCGGACGCACCAGGCAGCAGCAGACCATGTTCGAGAACCTCCAGGCGCAGAACGCACGGCTCGAGGGCCTCGTCGGCCTGCTCGCCGAGCGGGCCGGCGTCGGCGAGGCGGAGCTCGAGCGGCTCCGCGAGGAGTCGGGCGCTCCGCGCGTGCCGGAGGAGTGCCGTCGGCTCGTCGCGGAGGGGAAGGTCATCGAGGCGATCAAGGTGTACCGCGAGCGCACCGGCGCGAGCCTGAAGGACGCCAAGGACGCGATCGACCGGTTCCGCGGCATCGCCTGAGGGAGCCCGGGGGATCGCCCCCACGACCATCGTCGGACCGTCGCCCGACCATCCCCGCCGCCGGCTCCTCCCATCGCAGGATGTGCCCGTCGCCGGGATCCGGAAGAGTCAGGACATGACGACCTTCCAGAAGCCCACCCGCCCTCCGACCCGCCGCCCCCGCGACCCCCGCCCCCGCGGACCCTCCGCGATGTGGCTCGTCGCCCTCGCCGTGCTCCTGCTCTCGGCCGGCTACGGCCTCACCCTCGTCCCCGAGATCGCCGACATCGGCCTTCTCGTCCTCGTCCCGGCCGGCGTGCTGCTGCTCGTCGGACTGAACGCCACCGTGCGCGACGACCTCGACACCGAGGGCTGACAGGTCCCGACCCCGGCCGCAGGTCGGGGCTACCCTCGACGGGTGACCACCCAGACCCGCTCCTCCGACGAGCGCGCCGACGGGCAGCTCGCCCGCTCGCTCGGCCACGGCCAGATGGCGATGATCGCCATGGGCTCCGCGCTCGGCACCGGCCTGTTCCTCGGCTCCGGCGAGGCGATCGGCATCGCCGGCCCCGCCGTGATCATCTCCTTCGCGCTCGGCGCCATGATCGCTGCGACGATCGCGCTCGCGATGGGCGAGATGGCCTCCCGCCACCCCGTGCGCGGCGGCTTCGGCACCCTCGCCGCCCGCTACCTCTCCCCGTTCTGGGGCTATCTCAGCCGCTGGCTGTACTGGATCGTCACCGTCTGCGTGACCGGCGCGGAGCTGGTCGCCTGCGCCGCCTATCTCGCCTACTGGGTGCCCGCGGTGCCGATCTGGGCCGGGATCCTGCTGTTCGCGGCGCTGATCATCGCGATCAACCTCTCCAGCGTCGGCTCCTTCGGCGTGATCGAGTTCTTCCTGTCCTCGATCAAGGTGATCGCGGTGTTCGTGTTCATCCTGATCGGCGCCGTGCTGGTGCTCTTCGGGATGCCCGGCCAGGAGGCGCCCGGCTTCGTCGAGCTCACGGCCGACGGGGGCTTCGCCCCGATGGGCTGGTCCGCGGTGTGGGTCGCGCTGTCGGTGGTGATGTTCTCCTTCGGGGGCATCGAGCTGCTCTCCATCACCGCCGCGGAGGCGAAGGATCCCGCCCGTTCGATCCGCACCGCCGCCCGCACCACGATCGTGCGCCTGGCCTTCTTCTACGTGCTGTGCATCGGGATCGTGGTGTGCCTGGTGCCGTGGCAGCAGGCCGCCGGCACCGGCGAGGACGTCGCCACCTCACCCTTCGTCATGGTCTTCGACCGGATCGGCATCCCCGGCGCCGCGCACATCACGAACCTGCTGGTGCTGATCGCGGCGCTGTCGGCCGCGAACGCGAACCTCTACGCCGGCAGCCGGATCCTGCACTCCCTCGCCTCCGACGGGCTCGCGCCGCGCTTCGCCGCGCACGTCACGGCCCGGCGCGTCCCCGCCGTCGGCATCGCCCTGAGCTCGATCGGCCTGATCGGTGCGGCGCTGCTGGCCTTCAGCGGCGTGGGCGGGGTGTTCGGCTACATGATGAGCCTCGTGGTGTTCTCGGTGATCATGGTGTGGGCGCTGATCCTTGCGACCTACATCGCCTTCCGCCGACGCGGCGAGCGGGGCGGCACCTTCCGCATGCCGGGCGGCGTGGTCACCGCGGGCGTCGGCCTGGTGGGCCTCGCCGCCGTCTTCGCGACCGTGTTCGTGCGGCCCAGCATGCAGGTTGCCGCGATGGTCGGCATCCCCGCGGTGATCGTCGCGACCGTCCTGTACGTCGTGGTGGGCCGTCGCCGCATCGATCCGGCCGACATCGACTCCGCCTTCGAGGAGGCCGAGTCGATGCGCTGAGCGCCGAGGCGCTGAACGGGCCCGGAGTGGCGTTCGTTACTGTGCAGGATGTCGGCTTGGGCTCAGGGTTCGGCAGGGGTAACCTGAGGGAACCTTCGGCCTCGGCGCCACGAGACCCGGTGCCGGAGATACGCGCAAGTGGCGGAATTGGTAGACGCGCACGGTTCAGGTCCGTGTGCTGGCAACAGCGTGGGGGTTCAAGTCCCCCCTTGCGCACCGCGAGACATCCCCTCTGACCAGCAGGTCAGAGGGGATTCTTCATGCCCGGGTGCTGCGGCGGGCGGCGCGGCCCGCAGCGGCGGGCCGCGCCCCGTCTCAGTGCCCCGGCGCCGCCAGCAGCAGCTCGACGTTGCGGTCCCGGCCCTCGCCCTCCTGCGCCCGCTCGGCGTGGAGGTCGTTGAAGGACAGCTCCCGGTACAGGCTCGCCAGGCGCTCGCCCTGGTACGGGGCCTTCGCCTCGATCAGGGTGCTGAGCAGAGAGAGCGTCCCGTCGCGGTTGTCGACCACCTCGAGCACCCGCGCCTGCTGCGGGAAGTCCACGTGCGAGGCGGTGGTGATCTTCCAGTAGCGGCGCTCGGCGACGTCCTCGCCGTGCAGCGCGATCGTGTTGGTGTGCGTGTGGCCGTTGACCCAGGCGAGCACGTTCGGGAAGCGGCCCAGCAGGTTCTCCACGTCCCAGCCGGCATGGCGCAGTTCCCCGTTGCCCGGCTCGAGCAGGAGGTTGTTCATCGTGTCCGGGGTGTGGTGGCTGAAGACCACGAAGTACGTGTCTTCGGACTGCGTGCGCTGGAGGCGCCCGATCCCGTCGTAGTAGCGGCTGGAGCCCTCCTCGAGGGTCTCCTCGAGCCAGCGGTACTGGGCGTGGCCCAGGGAGCCCTGCGTGAAGCCGGCCCGGTTGGTGGAGTCCAGCGCGATGCCGACCACCCCCGGCGCGATCTCGAAGGTGTAGTAGCCGGTCGACTCCACCGCGTTCTCCTCGGTGAAGCCGTGCCCGGGGGCGCCGACGCGCGGGGTCTGGCCCAGGTGGGCGCGGATGTACTCCTCGGGGGTGAAGGGCTCGCGGCGCTCGTCGGGGGTGACCTCGTACCGGCGCTCGGGGTCGAGGGAGCTGGAGAGCGCCTGGCGCTGCGCCTCGCCGGTGCCGCCGGCCTCCGCGGCGCGCACCTGCGCCTCGAGCTGCCGGTTCGCGGACTCCGAGGCGAAGCCGGTGAACTTCCACGAGCCGGTGTACATCTCCCGCAGGACGTCCCAGTCCGTGGGGAGGGTTCCGCTGATCGAGTCGTCGTGGTTGCCGAAGACGCTGAACCAGGGGATGTCCAGGCCGGGGCTCGTGTGGGTGGTCATGGCGCCCGCGAGCAGCTCGGGCAGCTGCGGGAACCCGGCCTCGGCGTAGCGGTCCTCGACCTCGCCGCCGGGATGCCAGTAGTGGGTCGAGCCGCCCGTCTGCACGCCCTCCCAGGTCCCGTCGGCCCCGGTGTTCGCGGTGATCTCCCCGCCGTTCATGAGGGCGAGGAACCAGTCGAGCTCCACGTGCTCGTGGTTGTCGGTGTTGTCGCCGGTGGTGACCACGCAGTCGAGGTCGCGCCCGGTGTGGGGGCCGCGGCGCAGCTCGTTGACCCGCTCGATGAGGGAGACGGCGCCCTGGGTGGTCAGCGACTCCTGCGGGCGGAAGGCGGAGCCGGTGATGTCGTGGAGGAACTCGAAGCGCATCGGGGACTGCGCGTCGAGCACGTGCAGGTCCGTGAACTGGACGAACGAGGCGAGTGGCACGCGGGTGTCGGCGCGGGAGGCCTGCGGGGCGCGGTCCAGCGCGTCCTCGCGCACCTCGAAGGCGTAGCCGGGGCCGGCGGTGAGGCGGCGGTAGGAGTCGTTCTCCCCGGCCTCGGGCACCGCGACGGCCTCGAGGGTGGTGCCGGTGGGGTCCAGGCCCGCGTCCTCCGCGAAGGCGCGCTGGGCGGGGAGGGCCGAGGCGGCGGTGCCGCCGAGAGCGAGGCCCGCCCCGACCAGGAGGGTGCGTCGGCCGAGGGGAGGGAGGACGAGCGAGGAGTCGTGTCGGCGGGCGGGGGTCCGGGGTGCGTGGAGCATGCGCTCCACCCCAGCACCGACAAGTGACCAGCGGGTGACGACGGGCTGAGCACTTGCCGTCGATCGCCGCGGAACGCGGTCCCCGGCCCTGCTCAGCGCACGGCGGTGCGGCGCAGGCGGACGTTGACGAACTCGCCCATGCCCCAGCGGCCGAGCTCGCGACCGTAGCCGGAGCGCTTCACCCCGCCGAAGGGCAGCCCGGGCAGCGTCGTCCCGTGCTCGTTCACGTACGCCATCCCCACGTCCAGGCGGTCGGCGACCTCCTGCGCCCGGGCCAGGTCCTCGCCCCAGACGGAGCCGCTCAGCCCGAACGACACATCGTTCGCCAGCTCCACGGCGTGATCGACGGACTCCGCACCGTGGACGACCGCCACCGGGCCGAAGATCTCCTCGGAGTAGGCGTCCATGTCGGGGGTGACGCCGGTCAGCACGGCGGGCCGCATGAATGCGCCCTCCCGGTCCAGCGCGTCGCCTCCCGTGTGCAGAGTCGCTCCCTGCTCGACGGCGCGGGCGACCTGCTCGACGACGCCGTCGCGCGCGCCGAGCGAGGAGAGCGGACCGACGTCGACGCCCTCGTCCAGCGGGTCCCCGAGCGTCGCGCCCTCGAACTCCTCGACGATCGCCGCGACGAACTCGTCGAGCCGTGCGCTCGGGACGATCATGCGCTTGGGGGAGTTGCAGGCCTGGCCCGCGTTCGACAGCCGCGCGGTGGCCGCCGCGCGGGCGACCCGTGCGATGTCGGCGTCCTCGAGCACGATCAGCGGGTCCGAGCCGCCCAGCTCCAGCACGGACTTCTTGAGGTGCTCCGCCGCGGTCCGGGCGACGGCGGCTCCTGCTCGCTCGCTGCCGGTGAGGGACACGCCGCGCACGCGCGGATCGGCGATCATCTCGGCGATCTGGTCGTGATCGGCGAAAACGTTCACGTAGGCGTCGTCGGGGACCCCGGCGTCGTGCAGGATCCCGGCCATCACCTCGGCGGAGCCGGCGCAGATCTCCGCGTGCTTGAGGATGATCGTATTGCCGGTCATCAGGTTGGGGGCGACGAAGCGGGCCACCTGGTAGTACGGGAAGTTCCAGGGCATCACGCCGACCAGCGGGCCGATCGGCTCGGTCTGCACGAGCGACTCCTGTGCCCCCTGCGGGTCCAGCAGCTCGTCCTGGAGCAGCTCGGGGCCGTGCGTCGCGTACCACCGGTAGATCGATCCGGCCAGCTCGGCCTCGCCGATCCCCTGCGCCAGGGGCTTGCCCATCTCGATGGCGATCAGTCGTCCCAGCTCCTCCGAGCGGGAGTCGTAGGCGTCAGCGACGCGCTCGAGGATCTCGGCGCGTCGCTCCGGGGGCGTCATGCGCCAGTCCGGGTAGGCGGCGTGCGTCCGGCGGAGCACGTCCTCCACGCCCGCGGAGTCCAGAGCAGGGAACTGCTTGTCGGTTCGTCCCGTGGTCGGGTTGGTCGTGGTGTATCCAGCCATGCCCCCACCCTGGGCGCCCACCCCGCGGTGTGTACAGTCCGACGACCGATCGGTCGTCGGCCAGTCAGAGGATGAACTCCAGCGGGTCGAACTCGTCGATGTCGATGATCCGCACGCGCGGCAGACGGCTCGTGAAGGCGTGCACGTCGTACTCGAGGTCGTGGAACTCGATCCCGGGGATGTCCTGCAGGTCGGTGGCCATGAACTCGCGGAACCCGACCAGCGCGGTGCGCCGGTCCGGCGTCGCCGCGAGGTCCGTCATCTGCGGGACGAAGTCCTTGTCGTGGCTGACCAGCATGACGTCCGCCGGGCGGTCCTGCAGCGCCTCGGCGGTGCGCTGGATCGCGATGTCCACGACCTTGCCCTCGCCGCGCAGCGGGATCGCCTTGTACCCCAGCGCGATCAGGGCCTGCACGAACCCGGAGGGGAGGCTGTCGCCGACGGCGAGGAAGAACAGGCCCCGCACCGGCTGGCGCCAGGCGTGCTCGGCGTGCTGGAGCAGCTTGTTCCAGCGGGGGCGCTCGTCGGGCTGGGGTCGTCGGCCGAGCACCGAGACGCCGAGGGTGGCGTCGATGTTCTCACCGTCCACCAGGAGGTACGTGGTGCGTTCGGTCATGGGGATGACACTACTCGGTGCCGGGCGCGCGGTCGCCGGTGCGGGTGGTGCGTGCGGGGTCCCTCCGCACGCGCCGACGTGCGCCGCACGACGCCGTCTTCATCGGGAGAATCGATTCCGACGACTCCTCCCCAGTCGCGCTTATCCACATTCTTGGGGATGCTGTTGACAATTCACGACGGGCGGGGATGGCAAAGATTCCGGTGTTCACGAGGACTGCCTTGTCCTGCACCTGTCCTCTCCGGTTTCGTCACCGTTCGGGATTCGTTCGGCGCCCGTTCCCGTCGGGCACGTGCTCCCGCCCCCGCAGCACCCCTGCTCGCGCCCGCCCTCCCGCCCTCGGAACACCCTGCTCCCATCCCTGCCCCTGCTCCCACCCCCACAGCGCGATGCTTTGGTCCCTGCCTCCGCTCCCACCTCCGCAGCGCCCTGCCCCCGCCCCCGAGCGACCGTCGCATCCCACGCCGGCCGAGACCTCTCCTCCCCACAGGTGGGTTATCCACAAATTCATCCCCATTGCGCCTGAGCCCTTATGGAATGTCCGTTTCGACGGTATTATGTGAGTTGTCGGGAGTCTTGAAAGAGATTCTCTGTCTCGACAGCGGACGGCACCGAGGCCGTCCCGTCCACGGACCGGGGAAGGGAGGCGTGATGGGTGAACTCGACGAGGGGCCGGAGGCCCCGCTCGAGTCTGCCTGCGAGTCCGAGTCCGACGCCGGCACGGGAACCGGCGCCGGCAGCGTTGCTGACCCGGCGACCGCCGACGAAGCCACCCAGGGCAGCATCGCCACAGCCGGGACACCCGCCGTGACCGACGGCGCGACGCAGTCTCCCGCCCCGCGCTGGAGAGTGCGAGCCCGTCGGCCGCTGGACCGGGAGCAGCTGCTCGCCGAGGTGGAGCCCGGCACGATCGAGGCGTCGCGGGTGCTCGCACTGCATCGCACCATGCAGACGAGGGCGCGGCTCTACGCTCACCAGCTGCGTCAGCTGGCGGTGTTCTTCCGCGAGGACCCCGAGACCGGCGGCATCCCCGAGAACGCGGACATGACCGGCGTGAAGGTCGCCGTGGGCCTGCGCACCTCCGCCGCCCGCGCCTGGTCGATGGTGCTGGACGCGCGCACCTCCGTGGATCTCATGCCGGCGACCTTCGTCCACCTCGCGCGCGGCGACATGCCCGAGGACTTCCACCGCTATCTGCTGCGCCAGGTGCGGAGGCTGGACGATGCGCAGAAGGAGGCCGTGGACCGCCACCTCGCCGGGGTGGAGATCCCCGCGGTCTCCAAGGCCACCTTCGAGGCGCAGGTCCGCCTCGCCGTGCGGCTCGCGACCGCGGGCACCGTCCCCGAGCCGCCGCGAGCCTCCCGCTCCGTCGAGCTGCTCGACGTCGACACGAAGGCCGGCACCGCCTCGCTCTACGTCACCGGCCCGATCCCCGAGATCCAGGGTCTCGTGCACCGGCTCGACGTCGCCGCGCGCACCGTCCAGAAGGCGCAGCGCGCCGCCCTGCGCGACGGCGAGGACGGACCGCTGCCCTTCGACATCGACGGCGACCTCGCCGAGCGGGGCCGCGCCCACTCCCTCGCGACCCTGCGCTACGCGATCCTCACCCACTCCGTGCTGGACATCGACCCGGTCCAGGAGACCCGCAGCCCCTACAAGATCCTCGTCACCGTGCCGGTCACGACGCTGCTGGGACTGGAGAACACCCCCGCGATGCTCGACGGGCTCACGCCGATCCCGGCCGAGCTCGCCCGGGACCTCGCCGCAGGGGAGCCGACCTGGCTGCGGATCCTCACCGACCCGATCATCGGGGCGCCGTGCGAGGCGGTCGCCGAGACCTACCACCCCACCGCCCAGGCGAGGCTCCAGCTGCGGCTGCGCCACCCCCTCTGCGCGGTGCCGGGATGCGAACGGCCCACCCGCCTCGCCGCGGAGGACGACCACATCGTCGAGTACGACCACGACCACCCCGACGAGGGCGGCCCGACCTCGCTCCAGAACCTGCACCGGCTGTGCTGGAGGCACCACCAGCTCAAGACCGCCGGGCTCCTCGACCCCACCCGCAAGCCCGACGACGCACCCGGGCCGGTCACCACCGACTGGGAGATCGACGGCGGAGTCCGCGCCCGCACCGTCGAGCACACCGACCTCGTCACCCCCGTCACCGCAGAGGCCCTCGAGGCCGCGTGGCGGATCCACCAACGCCTCCACGCCGAGGCGGAGAACCGCGCCGCCGCGGAGAAGTCCAGGCCACGACGAGAACGGGTCGACGAGCAGCGTCGCGAGGCGATGGCCATCGCCCACCCCCACCTGCGCAGCCGACTCCGGGCCCCGGATCCCGACGCGATCGCCGCGCTCGGCGACCCGCCGTTCTAGCTCACCGGCCCTCGCCGGCGACCTTCACCGTCATCCGCGCCCTCTCGCCGTTCACCGTGACCGTCACGGTCGCGGCGCCGCGGCGCAGCCCGGTCATCTCGCCGGTGCGCGGATCGACCCGGACGACGTCACGCCGGTCCGGATGCTCGTCGCCCGCTCCGCCGGTCGCGACATGCACCCCGGTGCCGCCCCACTGGGCGGTGACCGGCCACGCGACCGGAACCTCCCGGCCGTCCTGCGTGAGCGTCGCCGAGACCTCCCCGACCTCGCCCACCGCCAGCTGGTCCCGGCCCCCGACCACGAGGGAGTCGACCCGCGGTCGGGTCTCCGCCGCGAGCCAGTCGACCCGATCCTGCGTGGCGGGATTCCGGCCGACCACCCCCGAGGCCGGATCGATGCCCAGCATCGTCCAGCCCGTGAAGCCGCCCGTCGCCGGCGTGCCCGCCGGGGACTTGCCCGAGTTGCCGTTCACCAGCGTGGTCACGCCCTCGACCGCGCCGCCGTGGAACACGCCCGCATGGGCGTTCACCAGCGCGACGGACTTGCCCGTCGTGCGCCGGAACTCGGCGAGCTGCTCCTCGATCGCCCGCGCCTCCCGCTGGTCGGACAGCTGGCTCGACTCGCTCGGCAGCGGATCGTCGGTCGGGTGGTGGAAGAACACGACCGCGCCGGTCAGCGCATCGGACTCCGCCACCTCGCCCAGCTGCTCCTCGAGCATCTCGAGCTGGCCCAGGCCGTCCCCGGCGAGCGTGCCGGGGGCGCTGTTCATCGTGATGACCTTCGTCGCCCCGAGATCCTGCGCGGTCGACGTCGGCCCGAACGCCTCCTCGAAGTTCGCGATGTCCCCGCCCATCACCTCGTGGTTGCCGGGCACGTAGACGTACGGGATGTCGCTCGTCCACTCCTCCTCGAGGATCCGCTGGGCCAGGGCGAAATCCTCCGGCGAGGCCTCGTCGACCAGGTCGCCGTTGATGACCAGCAGGTCCGGGGACGCCTCCCGGATCTCCCGCAGGGTGCGGCGCGCGCCCTCGACGGCGTCCGAGTCCGGGGAGGCGGCGACGAACTGGGCATCGCTCATCACCGCGATCCGCTGCGGACGGTCCGAGACATCGCCGTTCGCCAGCAGCGCCGCGTCATGGATCCGCGGCTCCTCGGCTAGCTCGGCCTGCGGGGTGGTGGTCGCGCGGAGGTTCGCGACGGTGATGTCGCCCGTGTACTGCGCCTCCGGGCGGGTCTCCATGATCCGCAGGCGCTCGACGGTCAGCGGCTGCGGCAGCCCCTCCGGCACCGTGAAGCGCACGCTCTGCCAGCCCTCGCCGTCCAGGTTCTCGCCGTCGAGGTTCGTCACCGTGCCCTCGCCGTCGCGCACCTGCAGCCGGGGCCAGGCACCGCTGCCGTCGGAGAGCACGTCCATCGTCAGCGCCTGCGTCGAGCCGTCCACCGTCACCGGCTCGTCCGCGACCAGGTAGTAGCCGCGGGTCGCCGAGGAGGTGGTGAAGTCGTAGGTCATGCGCACGCCGGGCGTCGGCTCGCCGTCCTCGCCGGCCGGCCCCTCGGCGGCCTCGAAAGAGCCGGTCGCCCGAGCCGCGTCGTCGCTGAAGGCGGAGAGGTCCGAGAAGCCGAGGACCTGCTGCTCCTCGGTGCCGTGGGTGAGGGGGACCGTGGTCGACAGGCCCGCGGCGCGGAGGGTGAGCGTGCCGGTGGCGGACTCGCCGGTCGCGCGCACGCTCCAGCTCCCCAGGCCGTCGTCGGTGACCTCGAAGCCGTCGGAGACCGTGGCCTCGACATCCGCCGTCTCGATCCGGGCGCGACGTCCGTCGGCGTCGTAGCCGGTCAGGGCCACGGTGCGGGAGGTCTCGGCGTCCGGGAGGTTCAGCGAGCGCTCCGAGGCCTGCAGGCCGACGGGCTCGCCGAGCACGCGCAGCTCCTGCCGTGCCTCATGGCCTGCGGCGGTGTAGGTGACGGCGCCGCCGCCGGGACCTGTGCCGCGCACGGCGGCGCCGGCCTGGTCGGACTGCTCGAGCTCCACCGCGCCCTCCGCGGTGAAGGCGCCGTCGGCCATCACCGGGGAGAGGTCGGCGGCGAGACCGGTCGCCTCGAGAGATCGCTGCAGGCCGGGGAACACGGCGTCCTCGCCCTCGAGGGCGAGGGAGGTCTGCACGTCGGCGAGCTCCTCGGCGGGGGCGTCGGAGTAGAACACCAGCGCATTGGGCACCTCGCGCACGACCCCGTCCGACGGGCTGTTCCAGATCGCCTCGCTCTCGCTGCCGGCGGTGCGGGCGGCCAGCGCCGAGGAGCCGCCGCCGTCGAGGTTGACGGCGTTGTGCGCGCCCATGTCCGAGAGGATCTGCCCCAGCTCCGGCAGGGTCATCCCCGTGGACGCGGTGCTGCGGCCGTCCAGGACCAGCACGAACAGCTCGCTGCCGTCCCGGCTGACGCCCACGGCGGTGCGGGGATGGGAGGTCGTGACCAGGGAGTCCTCGCCCATGTCCGGCACCTCGCCGCCCTCGAGGATCTGGTGGCTGCCGGCGATGCCGAGGTCGACGTCCTGGTCGGGGCCGATCTCGATGTCGACCTCGTCGCCCACCTCGAGGTCCGCGACCATGCCGGCGCCGTCCTCGCGGCCCAGCAGCACCTGTCCGTCCTCGGGGATCTCCGGGTCGCCGGCGGTGTCCTGCACGTCGGTGACCTGGGTGACCGTGCCGTCGACGACGGTCGCCAGCGCGATCTCCTCGGCCATCGCGTCGGGCGCGCCGACGGGCCGGTCCAGCGTGTAGTCGCCCCACGCCGGGGTGTACACCCCGATCCCGTCCTCGGGCAGGGAGGGGTTGTTGATCCCCTCGAGCTCGCGGACGGCGCCGTCGGCCGTGGTGAGCTCGCCGGAGGCGGAGAGGGCCTGGATCGCGGCCTTCCCGTCGGCGAGCGTGAGGGCGGGCATGGCCTGGGAGGTGCCCATGCGCACGCCGTCGGAACTCATCGAGGTGCGCAGCGGCGCATCGGAGTGGTTGATGTCGAAGAAGGTGCCGTTCACCGCGGCGACGGCGCGGTCACCGCGCTCGCCGGCGTGCATCACGTCGGTCAGCGGGGAGCGGCCCGTGACGGTGCCGTCGTCGGTGACGTCGACCGAGAGGGTCGACTCCGTGAGGTCGGCGGTGAGGACGCTGCCCTCCTTCCAGCCGCCCTCCTCGAGGCGGGAGAAGGTGGTGAGGTCCAGGCCCGGCGCGACGCGGTAGTCCTGCGAGTCGCGCAGCACCCCGCCCTCGGCGAGCTGCGCGTCGGTGACCTCCGCCGCGGCGGGGGCGGCAGGGAGCGCGGGGAGGAGGAGGGCGAAGGCCGCGAGGAGCGCGAGCCAGCGGGTCTGCGTGAGGACGGGGGTGCGGGGCGCGGAGGGCATCGAGGATCCTGCTCGCTGGAGGGGAGGGCCTCGAGCACCGTATGTGACCTGGGAGACACCTGGGTGGTGTCGGGGTGAACGTCGGGTGACCTGACATCGGTGTGAGGGCTGGTCGCCCTCACACCGATGTCAGGCGTCGTGCCGGGTCAGACGGCCTGGACCTTACCGGTCACGCCGTGCGGGTCGATGACGTACTTCTTGGCGACGCCGGAGTCGAACTCGGCGTAGCCCTTCGGGGCGTCGTCCAGCGAGATCGCGGTGGCGTTGACGGCGTCGGCGATCTGGACACGGTCGTGGAGGATCGCCTCCATGAGCTGGCGGTGGTAGCGCATCACCGGGCACTGGCCGGTGGTGAAGCTGAGCGCCTTCGCCCAGCCGAGCCCGAGTCGCATCGAGAGCGAGCCGACCTTCGCGTTCTCGTCGACGCCGCCCGGATCACCCGTGACGTACAGGCCCGGGATGCCGAGCGCACCGCCCGCGCGGGTGATGTCCATGAGCGTGTTCAGCACGGTCGCGGGAGCCTCCTTCGCGTCCTTGCCGTGCCCGCGGGCCTCGAAGCCCACGGCGTCCACGCCCGCGTCGACCTCCTCGCGGCCGAGGATCCGGGCGATGCCCTCGCGCGGGTCCTCCTTCGAGACGTCGATCGTCTCGCAGTCGAACGTCGCGGCGTTCGCGAGGCGGTCCGCGTTCATGTCGGCCATGATCACGACCGACGCGCCGAGCAGCTGCGCGCCCACGGCGGCGGCGGTGCCGACGGGGCCTGCGCCCGCGATGTACACGGACTTCCCCGGCCCGACGCCCGCGGAGACCGCGCCGTGGAAGCCGGTGGGGAAGATGTCCGAGAGCATGGTCAGGTCCAGGATCTTCTCCATGGCCTGGTCCTTGTCCGGGAACTTCAGCAGGTTCCAGTCGGCATAGGGGACCACGACGTACTCGGCCTGGCCGCCCACCCAGCCGCCCATGTCGACATAGCCGTAGGCGCTGCCGGGACGGTCCGGGTTCACGTTCAGACAGATCTCGGTGCGGCCCGTCTTGCACATCTCGCAGCGGCCGCGAGAGATGTTGAAGGGGACCGAGACCAGGTCGCCTTCCTTGATGAACTCCACGCCCGGCCCGGTCTCGACGACCTCGCCGGTGATCTCGTGGCCGAGCACGAGGCCCTCGGGGGCGGTGGTGCGGCCGCGGACCATGTGCTGGTCCGAGCCGCAGATGTTGGTGGTGGGTAAGGCCCGACGGCGTAGCCTGGAGGGGAAGAGGTGAGCCGTGCCCGAGATCCATCAGACCTATGCCGCCGAGCTGCCCGAGCTCTCGACGCCGTGGCGGGCCGACGTTCCGCCGCGTCCGGAGCTCGTCTGGCTCGACGAGGAGCTGGCGCGCGAGCTGGGGCTGGATCCCGAGTGGCTGCGGGGCGAGGACGGGATGGCGCTGCTGACCGGGCAGATCGAGGGCACCGTCGCGCAGGCCTACGCCGGTCACCAGTTCGGCACCGCGAATCCGCAGCTGGGAGACGGGCGGGCGGTGCTGCTGGGGGAGATCGTCGACGCCCGGGGCAGAAGACGGGACCTGCACCTGAAGGGGGCGGGCAGGACGCCCTTCGCGCGGGGCGGGGACGGGAAGGCGCCGCTCGGGCCGATGCTGCGCGAGGCCGTGATCGGGCGCTGGCTGCACGCCTGCGGCGTCCCCACCACGCGCGCCCTCGCCGTGCTCACCACCGGGGAGAGGATCGCGCCGCGCCAGGGCGTCACCGACGAGCCCGGCGCGCTGCTGGTGCGGGTCGCCGCGAGCCACCTGCGGGTGGGGACCGTCGAGTACTCCTCCTGGCACCTGGGGCCCGAGGTGACGGGGCGGCTCGTCGACCACGCGATCGTCCGGCACCACCCGTCGGCCGACGGGCCGCTGGGACTGCTGCAGGCCGTGTCCGAGGCGCAGGCGGACCTGGTGGCGCAGTGGATGCTGCTCGGCTTCGTGCACGGGGTGATGAACACCGACAACATGGCGCTGTCCGGCGAGGGCATCGACTACGGGCCCTGCGCCGTGCTGGACGTGCACCGCCGCGGCGCCGTGTTCAGCTCGATCGACCGCGGCGGCCGCTACGCCTACGGCAACCAGCCCGGCATCGCGCTGTGGAACCTCTCCCGCTTCGCCGAGGCGCTGCTGCCGCTGATCGATGAGGAGCCGAATGCTGCGGTGACCAGGGCGACGGCGGTCCTCGAGGGGTTCGAGAGCAGGTATCTCGACGCGTACGCCGACGGGCTCGCGGCGAAGCTCGGCGTCTGCGGGGAGCGGGGCGAGGTGCGGGAGCTCGGGGAGGAGCTGTTCACCCTGCTCGAGGAGCAGCGGGTGGACCACACGGGGTTCTTCCAGGAGCTCGGCGGGGGCACGGCGGCGGGGCTGTTCGCGGAGCCGGCACCGTTCGAGGACTGGTCGCGGCGCTGGGAAACGCTGCGGGGCGACGGGGACTCGGCCGACGAGGCCCGTGCGGCGATGCGCCGCGCGAACCCCCTGTACGTCCCCCGCAACGTCCATCTCGAGGCGGCGCTGCGGGCCGCGCACCTGGGGGACATGGCACCGGTGCTGAGGTTGCTCGACGCCGTGGGGTCGCCCTTCGAGCGGCGGGAGGGGCTCGAGGATCTCGAGGTGCCGGGCGACGGGGGCGATGCCTTCATGACCTTCTGCGGCACCTGAGGGGCACCCCCGAACGGTCGGTCGAGCGGGAGGGCGCGGCCCGCTCCGCGGTGCTAGCGTCGCAGGTGTCACCGACGGAAGGAGAGCCCCATGGCTGCCCTGAACGATCGACGCATCCTGGTCCTGACCACCAACTTCGGCACCGAGTCCGATGAGCTGACGAAGCCGATCGCCGCGCTGCGTGAGGCGGGAGCGACCGTGACGGTCGCGGCGACGGAGCCCGGTGTCGTCAAGACCCTCGCGGGCGACAGGGACCCCGGCCCCGAGGTCCCCGTGGACACCACCTACGAGCAGGTCAGGGCCGTCGACTTCGACGCCCTCGTGATCCCGGGCGGCACGCTCAACGCCGACCAGCTGCGCACCGACGAGGCCGCCCAGCAGCTCGTGCGGGCCTTCGGCGCCGACGGCAAGGTCGTCGCCGCGATCTGCCACGCTCCCTGGATGCTGGTCGAGACCGGGTTCGCCGCCGACCGCGACCTGACCTCCGTCCCCGCCATCCGCACCGACCTCGTCAACGCGGGTGCCCGCTGGGCGGACCGGGAGGTGGTCATCGACGACGAGGCCGGGTTCCGCCTCATCACCGCCCGCACACCCGATGATCTCGACGCCTTCAACGCGGCGATCATCGACGCCCTGAGCTGACCGCCCGAGCACCCTCCGGAGGAGAGACACATGACCGAGAGCTTCGACCCCGAGAGCACGACCCAGGGCGAGGACGGGCCGCTGGGAGAGGACCAGTGGCAGGACGTGGACCAGGTCCAGGGGCAGGATCCGGCGCCGGACTCCGACGAGGTCAGCATCGACGACACCCTGGAGTTCGATCGCGCCGCCGCCGAGGGCCCCGAGGAGCGCCTCGTGGACGCCCACGGCATCGACACGGACATGGCGCGTGGCGCCGACGGCGCGACCGCCGCCGAGCAGGGCAACCGCGACGAGGACCGCATGGAGGCCGACGTCGACGACGAGCAGCTCGCCGAGATCGTCCGCGAGGACGGGGGGCTGGACGAGATCCTCCCCGAGCAGGAACCGCCCCTGCCCTGACCTGCGGCGACGCCGGCCCCGTTTAATCCGTTGCTCGCGGGTGACGACGGGCCTACGGTGTGAGCACACAGGGAAGGAGGTGATCCGAGAAGTGATTTCTTATCGGACATGTGAGGTGGCTCGCCGCTGAGGCGACCGTTCATCCGGACGCGCAGCGAATACCACCGAGCTGCCGGGACCCCCAGGGGTCGGACCTCGTCCTTCCGACCAGCGCACCGCGCGACCTGGGGGTTCTTCCCTGCCCCGACGCCTGCGGGTCGATACCCTCGTGCCATGACGACTTCGCCCCAGTACGGCTCAGTGGAGCTGATCTCCCCGCACCTCGACGAGAGCGCCGTGGTGCGCGGCGGCGCGCAGGATGCCCCGATCGTGCTGCTGATGCACGGGCTCGGCAGCGATGAGCGCGACCTCGCGGGCCTCGTGCCCTTCCTCCCGCCCGTCTTCGAGTACGTCTCCGTGCGCGGGATCTTCCGGTACGTACAGGGCTATGCCTGGTTCGACATGCCCGTGGACCCGGGCCGGCCCGAGGCGATCGAGGCCTCCTCCGCGGCCGTGGAGGAGTGGATCGCCGCGCAGGACCGCCCCGTCGTCGGCGCGATCGGGTTCTCCCAGGGCGGCGCCGTCGCCCTCCAGCTGCTGCGCCGCGATCCGCATGCGCTCGGGTTCGTCGTGAACCTCTCCGGCTTCCCGTTCCCCGCTGCGACGCAGGGCGATGCCGCGCTCGCGGAGGTGCGTCCGCCCGCGCTGTGGGGCCACGGCGGGATGGACCCCCTCTACGACTCCGAGCGGGAGCAGGCGGTGCGCGAATTCATGAGCGCGCACACGGCGCTCGAGGAGGAGCGTCGCCCGCAGCTCGGGCACGCGGTCGACGAGGTCGAGCTGCGGGCCGTCGCCGCCTTCCTGCAGCGTCGGGCCGTCGACGCGGACGGGCGCTGAGCGCTCGCCCGCATTCCGTCCCGCCGTCCTGGGGGCGGGCTGTAGCATTCCTGCATTCCCCGCCGAGAGACGGCGGGGTTCCCTAGGAGCACCAGGAGATCATGAGCGCCGCCAGCGACGCCCCCAGTGACAGTCCCAGGCCTTCGGGCCTGCACTCATTCACTTCCCACGGGGGGATCCGTCCATGGATCTGATCGGGCCCCTCGTCTCGCTGGCGATCGGGCTCCTGCTCGTGCTGGCCTGCGGCGCCTTCGTCGCCGCGGAGTTCTCCCTGATCACGGTCAACCGCAATGACGTGGAGGCCGCCGCCGAGAGCGGCGACAAGCGCGCCGGCGGTGTCCTGCGGGGCATGAAGACCCTCTCCACGCAGCTCTCCGGAGCGCAGCTGGGGATCACGGTCACCAACCTCGGCATCGGCTTCCTCGCCGAGCCCGCGATCGCGGCCCTCGTCGGCCCGCCGCTCGTGGACGCCGGGCTCAGCGAGGTCGCGGCCCGCTCCGCGTCGGTCGCCCTCGCCCTGGTCCTCGCCACCGGCATGACCATGATCTTCGGCGAGCTGGTCCCCAAGAACATGGCGATCGCGCAGCCCCTGCGCACCGCGAAGCTGGTCGTCGGCTTCCAGCGCCTGTTCAGCACGATCTTCGGCCTCCCGATCCGCCTGTTCAACGGCAACGCGAACGCGGTCGTGCGGGCGCTCGGCGTCGAGCCGCAGGAGGAGCTGAGCTCCGCCCGCAGCGCCGACGAGCTGTCCGTCCTGGTCAAGCGCTCGGCCGACGAGGGCGCCCTCGCCGAGGAGACCGCCTCGCTGGTGCAGCGCACCCTCGCCTTCGGCGACCGGCGCGCGCACGACGCGATGGTGCCCCGCGGCCGGGTCGACTCCCTGGAGGTCGACCAGACCGTCGCCGACCTGCTGGAGCTCGCCCGCGAGACCGGGCACTCCCGCTTCCCCGTGCAGGACGACGAGAACGAGATCGCGGGCGTCGCGCACATCCGCCACGGCCTCGCCGTCCCCTTCGTCGAGCGGCCCACCACGAGGGTGGACGCCGTGATGGGGCCGGCGACGTTCGTGCCCGACACGGTGCCGCTGGACGACCTGATGGACACCCTCCGCGCCGGTGGCCTGCAGATGGCCGTCGTCGTCGACGAGTTCGGCGACCACGCCGGCCTCATCACCCTCGAGGATCTCGTCGAGGAGATCGTCGGCGAGGTCCGCGACGAGCACGACGAGGAGAGGGACGACACCCCCGAGCCCGACGGCTCCTGGGATCTCGATGCGCGCATGCGCCCCGACGAGGCGACCGAGCGGCTCGGCGTCACCGTGCCCGAGCACGAGGACTACGACACCCTCGGCGGCCTGGTCACGATGGAGCTCGGCCGTCTGGCCGAGGTCGGCGACGAGGTCGTCGTGGACACCGACCCGGCGCCCGGCGAGGAGCCGGCGCGCCTGCGGATCGTCGTCGTCGAGATCGACGGGATGCGGATCGAGACCGTGCATGTGATCGTCGAGGCGGCGCCCGACGAGACGGATGTGCGGGCCGAGGACGAGGAGGTGGCCCGATGAGCGACTACGTCGGCCTGCTGGCCACCCTGGTCCTGCTGCTCCTGAACGCCTTCTTCGTCGGCGCGGAGTTCGCGCTGATCTCCGCGAGGCGCTCCGTCATCGAGCCGAAGGCGCTCGAGGGGAACTGGGCCGCGAAGGTCACGATCTCCGCGATGGAGCAGGTCTCCCTCATGATGGCTGGCGCCCAGATGGGCATCACCGTCTGCTCCCTCGCGCTCGGCGCGATCAGCGAGCCCGCGATCGCGCACCTGCTCGAGGGCCCCTTCGAGGCGATCGGCGTGCCGGGTGCGCTCACCCACCCGATCAGCTTCGTGATCGCGCTGTCCCTGGTCACCTACCTCCACGTCGTCTTCGGCGAGATGGTGCCCAAGAACATCGCGCTCGCCGGCCCCGAGCGGATGGCGCTGATCCTGGCGCCGGTGCTGATGGGCATCGTCACCGTGCTGCGGCCGCTGCTGTGGCTGCTGAACTCCATCGGCAACCTCGTGCTGCGGATGATGGGCATCGAGCCGAAGGACGAGGTCACCAGCGCCTTCACCCGCAACGAGGTCGCGGCGATGGTGAGCGAGTCGCGCGAGGGCGGGCTGCTCGAGGACAACGACGAGGCGCTGCTGCTGGGTGCCCTGCGCTTCGAGGCCCGCTCGGTCGCGAACCTGGTCATCCCGCTCGAGAAGGTCTCGACCCTGCCCGAGGGCGCCACCGCCGCACAGGCGGAGGCCGCGGCCGTCGAGGGCTACTCCCGCTTCCCCGTGAAGGCGGCCGACGGGCGCCTGACCGGCTACGTCCACATCAAGGACCTGCTCGACGCCGTTCAGGCCACGCGCGACGAGCCGATCCCCGCGGAGCGGATCCGGGCGCTGCCCCGGATCGGCGGCGACCAGCCGCTGCGCGACACGCTCGCCGAGATGCAGGGCTCCGGCGCGCACCTCGGCGCCGCGACCGGTCCCGGCGGCGAGGTGATCGGCGTGGTCACCCTCGAGGACATGCTCGAGGAGCTCGTGGGCCAGATCCGGGACGACTCGCGCGCGTACGCCTGAGGACGGGCCCGACAATGGGGTCATGACGACCTCTGGCATCGGCCCTGACGAGAACCTGTGGACGGCCGCGGTGCGGCGCAACCCTGAGCATGCGGCCGGCTACGCCGCACGCTGGAAGCGCCTCGCCGCGGCCGGACAGGACCTGGACGGCGAGGCGCGGCTGATCGACGCCATGGCGCGGCGCGGCTCGCGGATCCTCGATGCCGGGTGCGGCACGGGGCGGGTCGGCGGGCGACTGGCGCGAGCCGGGCATGAGGTCGTCGGCGTCGACCTCGATCCGCACCTGATCGAGGTGGCGCGCGCCGAGCAGCCGGACGGGCGCTGGGAGGTGGGGAACCTCGCGGAGCTCGACCTGGTCGATGGCGAGGGGGAGCGCGAGCAGTTCGATCTCGAGGTGTGTGCGGGCAACGTGCTGACCTTCCTCGCGGGGGCGGAGCGCCGGCCGGCGCTCACGGCGCTGGCCGCGCATCTCGCGCCGGAGGGTCGCCTGGTGGTCGGGTTCGGGCTCGACCGCGGCTACGCGATCGAGGACTTCATGGCCGACGCCGCCGCGGCCGGGCTCGAGCTCGCCCAGCGCTTCTCCACCTGGGACCTCCGCCCCGCCGCGGACGACTTCCTGGTGGGGGTGCTCGAGAGGGTCTGACCACCGGGGACGGTCGTGCACGATCACGCTCGAGTGCGCGCTCACCTCGGCGATCTCGCGCAGCGAGGAGGTGAGCCGCGCCACCTTCGTGGTCGGGCGCACGCGGCGACGGCGCTCGCGGTTACGGTGGCCCCAGCACACCGACGTGTCCCCGGCCCCGGCCGGGCCCACCGCAAGGGGCGCCGAATGAACGCATCGCTTCCGATCCCCCCGCCGCTGCCCGCCGCGGCGCGGATCGCCTCCGCGAGCCCCCGTCCGCGCCCCGCCGCGGAGCGTCCCGCCGCCGATGCGGTCCCCGTCTTCTTCATCTCCGACTCCACCGGCATCAGCGCCGAGACCATGGGCAACGCGCTGCTGCTGCAGTTCCCGTCGGTCCCCTTCGAACGTCGGCTGATCCCCTTCCTCCGCACCGTCGAGGAGGCTCGGGAGGTGCGCGAGGACCTCGACGCGGCGATGGACGGCGAGATCGCGCCGCTGGTGTTCCTCACCGTCGTCGACGAGTCGGTGCGCGAGGAGCTGCTGCGCACCCGGGCACCCGTGATCGACTTCGTCAGCGGCCATCTCGCCCAGCTCGAGGCGCAGCTCGGCGTCACCGGCGACCACGCCCCCGCCCGGCTCCACGGTGTCGGCGACTCCCGCCGCTACAACCGCCGCATGCAGGCGGTCGAGTTCGCGATCGAGCACGACGACGGGCAGTCCGTGCGCGCCATCGAGAAAGCGGATGTCGTCCTCATCGCGCCGTCCCGCTGTGGGAAGACCCCCACCTCGATGTACCTCGCGCTGATGCACGGGATCTTCGTGGCGAACTACCCGCTGGTGGACGAGGACCTCGCCGGCGAGGTGCTGCCCGGCTCGATCTCCGCCGTCGCGGACCGCTGCTTCGGCCTGCTGACCTCGCCGGAGCGGCTGACCGCCGTGCGCTCCGAGCGCCGCGCCTCCTCCCGCTACGCCTCCCTCGAGCAGACCCGCTGGGAGCTGTCGAGGGCCCGCCGCGTGTACGACACGCACGGCATCGACTTCGTCGACTCCTCCAGCAAGTCGGTCGAGGAGATGTCCACCCTGATCCTCCAGTCCCTGGCTCGCCGCGGCACCACCGCCCGGTGAGCGTCCCCACCCCGAAGGAGCAGCAATGACGCAGAGCATCCGTTGGTTCTCCGAGCTCGGCATGGCCGATCTCGAGCAGGTCGGAGGCAAGAACGCCTCCCTGGGCGAGATGGTCTCGAACCTCTCCGCCCTCGGGGTCGCGGTGCCCGACGGCTTCGCGACCACCGCCGACGCCTATCGCGAGTTCCTCGGCGCGACGGGCCTTGCCGAGCGCATCGACCAGCGGCTGCAGGGCCTGGACACCGACGACACGATCGCGCTCGCCGAGGCGGGCCGCGAGATCCGGGCGCTGGTCATCGAGCAGCCCTTCCCCTCCGCCCTCGAGGAGGGGATCCGCGAGGCCTACTCGACGCTCGCCGCCGGCAGCGGCGAGGAGGCGTCCTTCGCGGTGCGCTCCTCGGCGACGGCCGAGGACCTGCCGGATGCGTCCTTCGCCGGGCAGCAGGAGACCTTCCTGAACGTGCGCGGCATCGACGACGTGCTGCTCGCGATCCGGGAGGTGTTCGCCTCGCTCTACAACGACCGGGCGATCGCCTACCGCGTCCACCACGACTTCGAGCACGCCGCGGTCGCGCTCAGCGCCGGCGTGCAGAAGATGGTCCGCTCCGACATCGGTTCCTCCGGCGTCATGTTCACCGTCGACACCGAGTCCGGCTTCGACCAGGCCGTGTTCATCACCTCCGCCTTCGGGCTCGGCGAGGGCGTGGTCCAGGGCGCGGTGAACCCCGACGAGTTCTACGTCCACAAGCCCGGGCTGCGGGGCGGCCGGCCAGCGATCCTCAAGCGGCAGGTGGGCGAGAAGGCCACGAAGATGATCTACACGACCGACACGGCCGTCGGCCGCACCACCGCCTTCGTCGAGGTCGACCCCGCCGAGCGGGTGCGGCTGTCGCTGGCCGACGAGCAGGTCACCGAGCTCGCGACCCAGGCGCTGGTCATCGAGGAGCACTACGGGCGGCCGATGGACATCGAGTGGGGACTCGACGGGGCCGACGGGAGGCTCTACATCCTCCAGGCCCGCCCCGAGACCGTGCAGTCCCGCGCCGGGAACACCGTGGAGAAGTACCTGCTGGCCTCCCGAGGCCCCGTCCGGGCGGAGGGCCGTGCGATCGGCGCCCGGATCGGCGCCGGCCCCGTCCGGGTGCTCGACACGATCGATCGCATGCACGAGTTCCAGCCCGGCGAGGTGCTCGTCGCCGACATGACCGACCCCGACTGGGAGCCGATCATGAAGCGCGCCAGCGCCATCGTCACCGACCGCGGCGGGCGCACCTGCCACGCCGCGATCATCGCCCGCGAGCTGGGGATCCCGGCCGTGGTCGGCACCGGCACCGCCTCCCGCGACCTGGCGGACGGGGACGAGGTCACCGTCTCCGCAGCCGAGGGCGACACCGGCTACGTGTACGAGGGGATCCTCGACTACTCGGTCTCCTCCTCCGAGGTCGACTCGATGCCGGCGCTGCCCACGAAGATCATGATGAACGTCGGCAACCCCGAGCAGGCGTTCTCCTTCTCCCGCCTGCCGAACGCGGGCGTGGGTCTCGCGCGGCTGGAGTTCATCGTGAACCGCCAGATCGGCATCCACCCCCGCGCCCTGCTCGAGCTGGACCGGCTGGAGAAGGACGAGCCGGAGATCGCCGCGCAGGTGGCGGAGCGGATCAGCGCCTACGAGGGGCCGCGCGAGTTCTTCGTCCAGCGCGTCGCCGAGGGCGTGGCGACCATCGCCGCGGCCTTCCACCCCGAGCCCGTGATCGTGCGGATGAGCGACTTCAAGTCCAACGAGTACGCGAACCTCCTGGCCGGCACGCTGTTCGAGCCGGAGGAGGAGAACCCGATGATCGGCTACCGCGGCGCCTCGCGGTACCTCTCGGAGGACTTCGCCGACTGCTTCGCGATGGAGTGCGAGGCGCTGCGGTACGTGCGCGAGGACATGGGGCTGACCAACGTGAAGCTCATGATCCCCTTCGTGCGCACCCCCGCCGAAGGGAAGGGTGTGATCGACCTGCTCGCGAGCCACGGGCTGGTGCGCGGGGAGAACGGGCTCGAGGTGATCATGATGTGCGAGATCCCCTCGAACGCCGCGGTGCCGGAGCTGTTCCTCGAGCACTTCGACGGCTTCTCGATCGGCTCGAACGACATGACCCAGCTGACGCTGGGCCTCGACCGCGATTCGGCGCTGGTCGCGGACTCCTTCGACGAGCGGGACCCGGCGGTGAAGTTCATGCTGGGGCGTGCGATCGAGGCGTGCCGTGCGGCGGGGAAGTACGTCGGCATCTGCGGGCAGGGTCCGTCGGACCACCCGGATCTCGCCGAATGGCTGCTCGAGCAGGGCATCGCCTCGATGTCCCTGAACCCGGACACGGTGGTGGACACGTGGCTGCGGCTCGCGAAGATGAGCGGCGGGCAGGGCGGCGGCGAGGTGGGCTGACGCTCTGACGCGTCGCGAGCTCCCCGGCGATCCGTCGCGCGGGGAGCTCGCGGCATGGTGGGCTAGGAGCGTTGCCGGGCGCGGTCGGGCCCTGCTCCGTCAGGCCGCTCCGTCAGGCTCGGTCCTCGTCCTTCATCACCGGCAGCTCCCCGGTGCGGGTGGCGTGGCTGCCGCCGCTGGGCTGCGAGGTGACGGTGGTGAGCAGGAAGGCGCAGTCCTCGAGCGCCTCGACGGCGTGGCGGAAGTGGGTGAGCGCGTCGAGGTCGCCGGCGCGCAGCTCCGCCTCCTCCTGACCCGTCACGCGCACGCTGCCGCGCACCACCTGGATCGACGCGGCGGGCGGGGAGTTGTGCTCGGGCAGGCGCACGCCGCGACGCAGCGCGATGACGCTCTGGCGCAGCGGGCCGTCGCTCACCAGGACCTCCGCGTGGCGTCCGTTCTCGGCGGTGCGGGCCATGGTCATGGCCTTGGTGATCGCGTCGGGCAGGGCAGGCATGGGTCCTCCTCCTCGGGAGCGTTGTCGGTCCCTTCCCAGTATCGCGCGGGGGTCGGGGTGCCGCTGTGGAACCGGGGAAGTCGAGACGGGCGATCGGCCGGGCGCGGCCCGAGGGCCGCTGGTCGTGACCGTCGGCGGAACGGTGTGCCGGGAACGAGCAGCGGTGCCGTCGAAGAAATCGGCGTACGTGACGTACATGATGTACGTGCTTTTCTGCAGCAGCCCTGCTGGTCGCTGTGGTCGCTGTGGTCGCTGCTGTCGTTGGTGCCGTTGTCGTCGCGTGGGCGCGGGAGAGCGTCGGCACGGGCCGTGTCAGCTGGTCGAGAGGTCGGAGGCGGCCTCCTTGGCGAGGTCGAGCATGGTGCGCTCGCTGATGCCGAGGACGCGGGCCGCGGCGGCGACGTCGCGGAACTCGGGCTCTCGGCGCACGACGGCGCCGTCCTGGCCGCGGGCGATCTTCACGGCGATGCGCTGGCCGCGCACCTCGACCTCGGTGAACTCGCGGGTGCGGATGATCCGCTCGACCCGGTGCATCCGCACGCCGAGGGTGCCGGTGCGGTCCATGAGCAGGGATGCGGCGGGGCCCTCGGAGCCCTCGCGGACCAGTGCGTGGATCGTGACGGCGGGGCGGCCGTGCTTCATCGAGATCGGGACGAGCCAGGCGTCCAGAGCGCCCGCGTCCAGCAGCTCCTCGAGCACGCGGGGCCAGAGACGGGGGTCGAGGTCGTCGACGTTCGCCTCGAGCTGGAGGGCGGAGGCGGGGGTGGCGTGGGCGTCGGGCGGGAGATCGTCGGCAGGCAGCTCGTTCGCGGCGAGGGTGCTGGGGACGGGGCCGAGGTCTGATGCCGCGGGATCGGCCGAGTCGGGATCGGCCCAGGCGGGATCGGTCGCCCGCGGCGCGGTCGACCGGGGTGCGGTCGTCGGGAGCGCTGCGGAGAGCTGCCCGGCGGCGTGCGGCTCGGCGGTGAACGGGCGGCCGACGAGGACACGGACGACGTTCGGGCGGCCCGGGGTGTCCTTGGTGCCGGCGCCGACGCCGAGCGCCTCGGTGGCGATCATCGGCTGGGGGCCGGCAGTCGCGGCGAGGCCGCGAAGGAGGGCGACGCCGGTGGGGGTGGCGAGCTCGCCGATGCCGGGGGCGACACCGGAGGGGACGCGCCGGCCGCCGTGCTCGTGAGGGCCGCCCTGGGCGTGGGGGGGCAGGGTTGCGTCGGAGTCGGGGACGGGGACCGGGTCGTCCGAGTGTGGGTGGGCATGGCCGTGGTCCTGCCCGCGGTCTGCGCCGTGATGCTCGTCGTGGCTGTGCATGTGCGCGTCGGCGTGCGAGTGGCTGAGATCGTGACCGTGTGAGGGCGCGTGCCCGCGCGGGGGGAGGATCTCGCCGGCGACCGTCGGCCAGCCGAGGGCGAGGCGCGCGACCGCGGGCACCGGGACGGGGATGTCGCCGTGCGCGGCGCGGATCCGGCCCGAGCCGACGGCGAGAACGCTGCCCGTCGCCTCCTCGACGCCGAGCTGCCGCCACGCCTCGCACGCCCCGATCACGTCGGCCAGGGAGTCCAGCGCTCCCACCTCGTGGAAGTGGACCTCGTCGGCCGGGACCCCGTGGGTCGCGCCCTCCGCGTCGGCGAGGCGGCCGAAGACCGCCAGGGCCAGGTCGATCGTGCGGCCCGGGACCTCGGCGCGGCCGCGCGCCTGCTCGAGCAGGTCCCGGATCGAGGCCCATGTGCGGTGCGGCGGGTCGTCGACCAGCACCTCCACGTCGACCTTCACCGCGCGCTGCCCGCCGCGGTCCACGTCGGAGCGGACGAAGCGCACCGAGTCCGGGACCAGCGCGTCGAGCACCCGCTGGACGCCCGCGAGGTCCGCGCCGGCGTCGACGAGCGCGGCCAGCAGCATGTCGCCGGCGATCCCGGCGGTCGCGTCGACATAGGCGGTGCGGGGGGTGGCGGGATCCATGACCGGATCGTATCGGCACCGCCTCCTCGGACCACCACGACGACGAGCCCCGGATCGGGCAGAATGCGGGGATGACCTCCGGTTCCGCCCCCGCGCCGCGTGCCCGGCTCGACGACCTCGTCGCGGGCACGACGCTGCAGTTCGGCCGCTTCGCGCGGGAGATCCGGGCGGAGCGGCCCGAGGAGGTGCGGCCCGCGCTCGCCGAGATCGAGCAGGCCGTCGCCGACGGCGCCTGGGCAGTGGTGATGATCGCCTACGAGGCCGCCGCCGGGCTCGACCCCGACGCGCAGGTCCACACCGGTGAGGACGGTCTGCCGCTGGTGTGGGCGGGGATCGCGGAGGCCCCGGACCCCGACCCCGCCCCGCTCACCCCCGCGGGCGGGTACGCGCTCGAGGCCTGGCAGCCCGACTGGACCCGGGCCGAGCACGCCGAGGCGATCGCGGCCGTGCGGGCGGCGATCGCTGAGGGCGACACCTACCAGACGAACCTCACCACCCGGCTCCGCTCGCGCCTCGTCGGAGACCCCTACGGCCTCTACGGCGACCTCGCCCACCGTCAGCGCGGCGCCCACCACGCCTATCTCGAGCTCGGCCGCCATACCGTCGTCTCGGCGAGTCCCGAGACCTTCCTGACCTGGGACGGGAACGAGATCACCACCGCGCCGATGAAGGGCACCGCCCCACGCACCGGCGATCCCGCGACGGACGAGGCGGCGCGGGAGATGCTCGCGACGGGGGAGAAGGACCGCGCCGAGAACGTCATGATCGTGGACCTGCTGCGCAACGACATGGCCCGGATCAGCGAGCCCGGCAGCGTCGAGGTCACCGAGCTGCTCGACGTCGAGGAGTACCCGACGCTGTTCCAGCTCGTCTCCCGACTGCGCTCCCGACCCCTGCCCGGCACCGGGCTCGTGGGCGTGCTCGGCGCGATGTTCCCCTGCGGCTCGATCACCGGCGCCCCGAAGCTCTCCACGATGGAGCTGATCACCCGCCTTGAGGACACCCCGCGCGGCGTGTACTGCGGCGCGATCGGCGTCATCGCCCCGGGCGGCCCGGGCGAGCACCCGCGGGCGAGCCTCTCCGTCGCGATCCGCACCGTCGTCATCGACCACGAGGCCGGCGGCGCCGCCGTCTACGGCGCGGGCGGCGGCGTGACCTGGGGATCCACGGCTGACGGGGAGTACGACGAGCTGCTCGTCAAGGCCGCCGTGCTGCCGATGGGGCAGCGGGAGCCCTTCGCGCTGCTGGAGACCTTCGCCGTGAGGGACGGACGTGCGCAGCACCTCGAGCCCCACCTCGAGCGACTGCGCGGCTCGGCCGCGCGCTTCGGGATCGTGATCGACGAGGAGGCGCTCGAGGCCGCGCTCGGGCAGGTCGCCGCGCTCGAGGGCGAGCAGCTGGTGCGGCTGCGGCTGCGGCGCGACGGGAGCGTCTCCGTCGAGCCCCGCCCGCTCACCCCCGCGCCGGAGCCGGTGCGGCTCGTGCTGGACGCGCAGCCCACCGCCTTCCCCGCCGGGCTCAGCGCCCACAAGACCACGGTGCGCGATCACTTCGACGCGGCGCGTCAACGGCACCCGGAGGCCGATGACGTCATCCTCCGCGGGGCTCACGGCCGCCTCGTCGAGACCACCATCGCGAGCCTCGCCCTGCGCCTGGACGGCACCTGGTGCACCCCGCCGCTCGAGGACTGCTGCCTCGACGGGGTCGGTCGACGCCTCGCGCTCGAGGCCGGGGAGCTCGTGGAGCGGGAGCTGACGGCCTCCGACCTGGAGAAGGCGGAGGAGATCGCGGTGATCAGCTCCGCGCGCGGGTGGCGTCGGGCGGTGCTGGCGGAGGGCTGAGACGGGCCGGGCCGGCGGCGACCGGTGCGCCGTCGGCCGGGCGGGGGTCGGACGGCTCGTCGGATGTCGGCGCGTCGGACGCCTGCCCGCCGCCTGTCCATGGGGAGTCCTCCCCATTCCCACCCGCGTCGGCCGCACCTAGCCTGCCCGGAGGAGTGGTGTGACGACGGGCGAGGGGACGGCCATGGGGAATCGGGACGAGGACGAGCAGTCGAGGACGCCGGGGGCGGGGCCGCGGGTGACCGCGCTGCCCGGACCCTCGCGCCTGGTGCGGATCAGCGAGGGAGCCTTCGACCGGGTGCGTGCGCTCGCGCTCGGGGAGGAGCCCGCCCCCGAGCTCACCGAGGAGCAGGTCGTCGAGCTCGAGCTCGCCGGGCTCCTCGTCGACTCCCCGGAGGACGAGGACGCCCTCGTCCTCGACCAGCACTGGGAGCAGCTGCTGCGCAGCGGGCTGCGCTCGCCGGTCGGCGCCGAGCTCGTCTGCGTCGACGGGGACCGCGGCTGGACCACCACCCTGCGGATCGCCGGACGATTCGTGCTGGTCATCGACCAGGAGCACGAGGTCAGCGCCGACGAGACGACGATGCGGCTCGGCCGACGCTCGAACGCCGTGCTGCTGGGCCTGGCGACCATCGAGCACCTGGGCGCGCTCGTGCGGTCCCTCGTGCCGCAGCGCCCCGCCTTCACCGACGCGGAGCCCGCCCCCGCCCCGGATCACCTCGCCGACGCCCCGTCGATAGCGCAGGTGCAGATGGTCGTCGTCTCCTCCCCGACCCCGGAGGAGACCACCGTCGGCGGCGGCTCCTGGTACGCGCTCGGGCAGCAGGGCGAGCAGCTCGCCCTGCTGGTCCCCGGCGACGACGGCGCCGAGGCGCGCGAGGCCGCCCCCGGCTCCCTCGCCGACGCGCTGTGCGCGAAGGTCATCGGCGCGATCGACCACGTCACCACCCACGCCGCGCGGAGGGCCGCCTGATGAGCTTCCAGGGGATGGACACCGAGCAGGTCACCGGACAGTCCGAGGCGCTCGCCCGGGCGGCGCAGCGCCTCGAGGGACTGCTCGGCGACCTCGACGGCAGCGTCCGGTCGGTCGCCTGGGTCGGCCCCGACGCCGACGCCTTCCGCGAGCAGTGGGGGAGCACCCGTCGCGAGGGCGAGTCGCTCGTGATGCCCGGGCTCGAGGACCGCTCCCGCGAGCTGCAGCAGCACGTCGAGGAGCAGGACCGCGCCTCCGAGGACGGCGACGGCGGCTGGTTCGGCGACATGATGGACTGGCTGGGGGACACCGCCGGCGACGTCGTCGACGCGATCGGCGACGGGTTCGACTGGCTCGGGAACCGCATCTCCGACGGCGCGGACTGGCTCGGCGACCGGGTCGGCGAGGGCCTGGACTGGTTGGGCGATCGCGTCCAGGACGGGAAGGACCTGGTCAGCACCGCGGTCGACGCCGTGCGGGACTTCGAGTGGCCGCGCTTCACCGAGGTACTGGTCGACGGGGCCACGGGGCTGGTCCGCGGCGCGAACGGACTGGTCGAACTCGTGACCGGGGTGGACCACCACTGGGGCGACGACGGCACCGGCTACGCGGACGCGCCCGTCCCGGTCACCGGCGAGGAGTCCGGCCTGGTGCCCCCGAGCGACCTCTCCCAGATCATCGCGAACACCCAGCAGACCTACGGCGACAAGGAGACCGGCGAGGTCTCGATGAGCGTGGTCGGCAACCCGCCCACCGGCGTGATCGTCAACATCCCCGGCACGGAGCAGTGGGGGCTGAGCGCCGGGGACAACCCGATGGACCTCACCGGCAATGCGCTGCAGGCGGGCTCCGGCGGCTGGTCCGCCGGCTCCCAGGCGACGGCCGACGCGATCGCGCAGCTCTATGCGGACAACGACATCCCGCCCGGCACCCCGCTGATGCTCAACGGCCATTCGCAGGGCGGCATGATCGCCTCGAGTCTCGCCGCGAACGAGGACTTCGCCTCGCAGTACAACGTCACCAACGTCATGACCGACGGTTCGCCGGTGGACAACTACTCGGTCCCCTCGTCCGTGAACCAGCTGAACATCCAGCACGGGTCGGACCTCGTGCCCCGCATCGACGCCGAGGGCTCGTACATGGGGCCGATCGTGCCGGGGCCCAAGGGCATCCCGATCCCGCTGCCGGTCCCGAACCCCTCCGAGCTGCTCGCGAACCAGAACATCGGCTCCGGCAGCACCACCACGGTGACGCTCGACAGCCCCGGCTCGAACATCTTCGACGTCGGCACCAACCACAGCGGCGCCGAGTACCAGAACTCCGTCCAGACCCAGCTGCAGGACCCGAACTCGGCGCTCTCCCAGTACAACCGGGACCCGAGCCTCGCACCCTTCCTCACCGGAGATCCCGGCAACGTCCAGCACTACAGCTCTGGCGTGCACCGTGAGAACTGAGGCGTCGCGCGGTGACGGTGGGGGATGATGGGCCGATGAGAGGCGTCGGCCGCAGAGGAGTGCTGGTGGGGATCGTGGGAAGCCTGCTCGCCGCGTGCGGACTCGGCGGGCGCAGCGACGTCGGCGCCGTGCAGGACGCGCTGCGCACCGCCGTCGAGGCGCTGCCCGAGCACCTGGATGGCCTCGTGCAGTTCCAGGACTCCACCAACGCCGGCACCACGATCGGCGGGGTGCTCGTGCTGGAAGGCGAGGACCGGGCCGGCGTCGAGCAGTCCCTGCTCACGGTGCTGGAGACCGTCTCCCGGACCTACCGCGAGCAGCCCGGGGTGCGACGGGCCTTCGTACGGATCGAGGCGCATCCCGAGGGCGACGCCGCGACGAGGGTGCTCGCCGCGGATGTGGTCGAGCCGGCCTCGGGCGCGAACGTCACCACCGACGACCTCGAGGCGCAGCTCGGCGGCTGAACGCTCTGCTCAGCGCGCGACGTCGAGCTGCCCGACCCAGGAGATCGGGGAGACCCGGCCCTCCTCGAGCTGGTACTGGCAGCCGACGATCCCGAGCCGCCCCTCGGCGACCGCGTCGGAGATGACGGTGGACTGGCGCATGAGGGCGTTGACCGTCTCGTCGAGGTGGCGACGGCCCACGGCGTCCACGTCGATCAGCGTCGGCTCGACGTAGGGGCTGACCTGCTGGGTCGCGAACCACTCCTGCTGCACGGCCGGGCGGATCTCTTCGAGCTCCTTGCGGATCGCGGGGGTGACCTCGCTGGGGTTCGCGGTGGTCTGGTCGATCGCGGCCTTCACCGCGCCGCAGGAGCCGTGGGCGAGCACCACGATGACGGCGACGCCGAGCTCCGCGACCGCGAACTCCATGGTAGCGACCGTGTTCTCGTTCGCGATCTGGCCGATGTTGCGCACCACGAAGAGGTCGCCCAGGCCGCAGTCGAAGAGGATCTCCGCTGCGACGCGCGAGTCGGAGCAGCCCAGGAACGCCGCGTTCGGCGCCTGCGCCCCGGTCAGCTCGGAGCGACGGGCCGCGTTCTGCTGCGGGTGGCGCAGCTCCCCGGCCATGAACCTCTCGTTCCCCTCGGCGAGGGCATCCCAGGCCTGCTGGACGGTGACGCGTGGAGTAGTCATGGGGGCGATCCTTCGTGCTGGGGTCCGCCGGGCGGGTCCGCTCGGCGCAGGGGCGCGACCTCGCGGGCTCACGCCCCGCCGCAGGATACTCCCGCGTCCGCTCCGGCTCCGTGGCGTCCGCCGTGAGGGCGTCGCCTCAGGCCTCTTGCAGCGGCGGGAGCGCGTCGGCCGCGGTGGGATAGCTGGGCTGGGCGCCCTCGCCGGTCGCGGCGAAGGCGCCGACGCGGGAGGCGAGGCGGGCGGCGGTCGTGAGATCGTCGCCGCGGGCGAGCCCGAGCGCGAGCGCGCCGATGAAGGCGTCGCCGGAGCCGGTGGTGTCCACGGCCTCGACCGGGGCGGGCGGGATGCGGCGCACGCCGCCCTGCTCTGCGACCAGCGAGCCGTCCGCGCCGAGGGTGAGGACGGCCGACGGGATCCCCGCCGCGCGCAGCGCACGGAGGATCTGCTCGGGGTCCTCCGGAGCGTCCTCGTCGGGGGCGAGCTGGGCGAGGACGAGCCCGGCCTCGTGCTGGTTCACGACCAGCGGGTCCGAGGCGCGCAGCACTGCCGGGTCCAGCTCCATCACCGGTGCGGGGTTGTGGAGGAACCTCCCCGTGACCAGCGCGGGCAGCGCCTCGATGCCGTCCCGCGGGATCTCCCCCTGGCACACGACGATGCGCGCTGCGGAGATGACCTCGGCCGCGGCCCGGACGCGGCCGGCGTCCATGGCGTCGTTCGCTCCCGCGATGACGACGATCGAGTTCTCCCCGTCCTCCGCGACCGTCACGATCGCCAGTCCCGTCGGCCCCTCGATCTCCGCGACATGGCCGAGGTCGACGCCGGCCTCGCGCAGCGCGGAGAGCGCCGCCTCCGCCTGGACGTCGGAGCCGACGGCACCCACCATCGCGACCCGGGCGCCGAGGCGCGCGGCGGCGACGGCCTGGTTCGCTCCCTTGCCGCCGGGCAGCATCTGCCTGCCCGTGCCGTGCAGCGTCTCCCCGGGCCGGGGGTGACGCTGCACCTGCGCGAGGAGGTCGACGTTCACGGAGCCGACGACGACGATCGTGCCGTCGGGCGAGGAGGCGGTCGCAGCGGTCATGACGGGAAGCCTACGGTCAGGCGGCGTGGTCCACGCAGGTCCTCGCCGTCGGCCGGACCTCGAGGCGGGCGCGCGGGATCGGCCGGGCGCACACCTCGCAGATGCCGTAGCTGCCGTCCTCGATCCGCTGCTCCGCGGTGTCGAGGTCCGCGAGGTGCTGCTCGGCACCGGCCAGCAGCGCCTCGGTGCGGGAGCGGTCCACGGCGGTGGTCTGCCCCTCGGGGTCGTGCTCGTCGTCGGTGGAGGTCAGCTCCATCCCGTCGAGGATCGCGGCGTGGTCGCGCCGCAGCGCCGCGATCCTCTCCCGGGTGCGGGAGCGCTCTGCTTCGAGCAGAGCACGGAGATCATCGGAGAAGGTTCAGCCCTCCGCGCCGGAGATGTTGACCTGCCACACGATGCCGAAGCGGTCGGTGAAGGCGCCGTAGACGTCGCCCCACATCTGCTTCTCGAGCGGCATCGTGATCTCGCCGCCCACGGACAGCTTCTCGTAGGCGCTGCGTAGCACCGCCTCGTCATCGCCCATCAGGGAGAGGGTGACGTTGGTGCCGCGGGTGTACTCGCCCATCCCCTCGACCACGTCGGAGGCGTACAGACGGATCAGGTCGGTGACCTCGAGCGAGCCGTGCATGATCTTGTCGGCGGCGGGGTCGCCCTCGGGGACCGCCTGGAACTCCCCGAAGGTGGCGAACTGGGGCGTGGCACCGAGGGCCTCGCCGTAGAACTCGAACGCCTCGCGGGCGTTGCCGTCGAAGTTGAGGTAGGGGTGCAGTGCAGCGGGCATGGCGGACTTCCTCCTCGGCGTCGGCGCCGGCTCGGTGCCGGGCGCTCGGGGAGAGCGTAGGCACAGGGGCCGACAGTCCACCAGTGGCGTGGTCGAGGCACGATGCTGTCGCTCGCGCCGGTCGTGCACGACGGGCGGTGCGGGCGCTGGGCTCGCTCTGGCCGGTAGACCCTCGTCGAGCACGACCCGATCATGGGCTCGACCATCAGGCCGGAGGGCCCTCGTCGAAGACGTGGATCCTGCGCCAGGCAAGTGCTCGAGGGCACCGGACATCGGTGAGAACGGCTGTGAGGGGGAGTGGATGAGGGAAGCTCGGTTCTGGAGCCTGCTGGACGGCGCGAGAGCAGGGCGTGAGGTCGACATCGAGGCCCTGCGTACTGCTCTGCGGGGCTTGACGGACGCTGACCTCGAGGGCTTCGACAAGGTGCTGCAGAGGAAGGTCCGGAAGCTCGACAGCGGGGCCGTCCGCACGGCCCTCACGGGAAACCCTGAAGTCTTCGACGGGGAGGGATGGAGCGACGACGGCTTCGAGTACCTGCGCCTCGGCATCGTCGCCCTCGGGGAGAGGACCTACGGGTCGGTCCTCCGGGATCCGTCGGAACTGGCGGCGGGTACCTGGAAGGAGCATGAGGAGCTCTCGTACGCAGTTCAGGAGGTGCTCGAGGAGCGGTACGGCGCGGACGATGACCACCCCGGGGAGCCGCTGAGGTGGTACGCGACAGTGAACAGTGAGAAGTATCCGGTCCTGCCGCCGGTGCAGGTCGAGGAGGGGTTCCCGGTGGAGACGTTCAGCTGGCTTCAGCTCGACGTCCAGGACTCCGGTGAGGTGCCGCATCGAATCTACGAGTACCCCGGTGGTGAATTCTTCGCCTACCCCGACCACGAGGCAGTGTCCGACTACTTCAGCTGCGCGGCCCACGAAGCTCAGGAAGCGCTGCGGGCGACCATCGACTTCCGCCGGCTTCCTGGTCTCTGCCTCTACCTGCTGGTCACTGTGGGCGAGTCGAACTCGCCCCCTCAATGGGAGCTCATGCCCGACTTCACCCACGAGGAGGTCGCTCCAGGGATCGCCACAGGTCTCGCCCGTGAGCGGGTCGGGACGCTCTCCTCGAATGAGCTGACGGCTCTCGCCCGTACTGTCGTCGTCGACTCGCTGGCGCTGTACTTCGAAGACCACCAGGCCGAGCAGCGCCAGATCTCCGAGCTTCGTCGACGGCTCCTGTAGGCCCCCCGCTACGCCGAGCCGCGAACCTGCGCCGCATGAGATTCGCCGGTGCACGGATGGTCCTACTGGCTCGCACCGACCACCACGGTCGAAACCTCCGGCTCCGCGACCCGCACCAGCGAGGTGAAGTACGACAGCGCGGGGAGGGCGGTGTGGGAGAAGACCTCCACCAGCGGCGTGGCCGGTTCGGTCGCTACCGAGGCGATCTTCACCCAGTACAACACCACCACCGGGCTGGTCGACGCGGTCGGGGTAGCCGACCCGCTGGGCACCGGGATCGGCGGCGCGAAGGACGCATACACCTACGACCTGTGGGGCAAAGAGACCAGCTACACCAACCAGCTGGGCGAGAAGACCTCCACCAGCTACGACACCGCCGCGCGCGTCACCTCGATCGCTGACCCGAAGGGCACCACGACCTTCGTCTATGACGGGACCGACGCGAACGGGAAGGCTGAACGGCGCGGCGTGGTCACGACGCAGTCCGTCTCCCGCACCGGCGCGGAGGTCCTCACGTACACCGCGGCCTATGACCCCAGTGGCGCGATGACGACGGAGAAGCTGCCCGGCGGCATCACCGTCAGCCATCACGTGGACGAGGCCGGGGAAGAGGTGGGCCTGACCTACGCGGGACAGCTCACCGACCCCGACACCGGCGATGTCACCACGGGGGACTGGATCGCGTGGTCCCAGACCAACGACATCCTCGGCCGGGTCCGCACCGACCAGACCACGTTCGCCTCCGCCATCGCGACCACCGCCGGGATCCTCCCAGACGGCGGCACCACCGACGGGGAGATGACCGAGCCGACCGGCGGGAACCCGCTGGACTTCGACCACCGCTACACCTACGACAAGTCGGGGAACCTCGCCAAGGTCGAGGACCTCACCGGCACCCCGGTCGAGGGCAGCGACGTCAGCCCCTACACGGTGCGGGACTACACCTTCACCACCAACGGCGCCCGCGCCACGGTGAAGGAGACGATCCGGGCCGACGGCACCCCCCACCGGCACCGCCACCGCCGGCATCGACCAGACCCTGACCTACGACACCGCTGACCGGCTCACCGGCGGCTACGTCTACGACCCGCTCGGGCGGCAGACGGCCCTCCCCGCAGCCCACGCACCGAACCCCGCCGGTGGAGACGTGCAGCTGGGGTACTTCGACAACGACCTCCCCCAGAAGGTGGCCCAGGACGGCACCACCACGACCTTCACCCTGGACGTCGCGAAGCGGCGCCTGGTCCAGACCAGTGACAAGGGTGGGGAGGTGACGACCGTGACCCGGCACTACACCGACTCCTCCGACAATCCTTCCTGGATCGAGACGAAGAGGCCCGACGGGTCCACCGAGACCCTCCGCTACACCAGCTCCATCAGCGGAGACCTCGGTGCCAGCATCGCCACTGACGGCGGCGTGTCCCTCATGCTCCCGAGCATCCGCGACGACATCGCCACCACCATCCCGATCCCCGCCGGCACCCCCGCCACCACGGCAGCAACCACCATCGCCGGCTGGTCCAGCTACACCGAATACGGCACCCCCATCGACCCCGCCCAGACCGCGAGCGCCGGCACCAGCGCGGGCTATGGCTGGCTTGGAGCCAAAGAACGCTCCACCACGGTCGAGACCGCGAACCTCACCCTCATGGGCGTCCGGTACTACAATCGCATCACGGGAGCCTTCACCAGCCCAGACCCAATCCCGGGTGCGAACGCCACCGCCTACAATTATCCCACCGACCCCATAAACGTCCACGACACCTCTGGGCAACGCCCAAGAATGAGGCATGACGGCGGGGGATTCGGGGGAAGTGTTGGTGGAGGTCGAGTAGCGTCGAGACCCACTACGGGTCCAGGCTGGGGGAGGACTTCGAATGCCAGCGCTCGCACCAACAACGCGATTGCAAAGCGCGGAAATAAGAACTTCAAAAGTTCGATCAAGCTGGGAAATCTAGCGCATTCCAAGTTCACTCGCGTGATAGTTAATCGGCGTGGCGGCTATACTCCTCGGCGGAGCATTTGTAAGGGGAGTCCGCCCCCCCCTGTTATGCGGACGGTATGACTGCGAGCGGGAGGCCAATGGAGCTAAAGCCCTGGAACCGACGCCCCATCCGGAGTGGGTTCAAGCAGTTGGCGCGGTACGAAAAGGCGACTGGCCGGAAGGGTGAGCTTTGGGTTTACTGGAGAGACGGCAATGGGATAATTCGCTTCAGGCAGATAGGGTGAGTGGTTAAGTGATACATAACATACGATCCATAGACGCCGAGTTGAGGTCGGCCCTTTCCGAGAAGTTGACGCCACTCGGATTTAGGCAGCTGCCCGGCGGAAGGAGGCTTTTCTGTGACACACAGGAGGTCACTATTGTTGCCGAGATCGAGAAGGGTAGGCCTTCGTCCAGTGGGGCTTATCGCGACGTGGTTCTAGGGTACTTCCCGTACGGCACGAGGCGGTTCCTAGATCCGGCGTTTGTGTTTAGTCAGGTCTATGCACATGTGATGCGCGAGAGGGGCCTCGGGGGTCACGAGTTGTATAATATTCGAAATCCGATCGAGCATCACCTGCTCGTGCGCGAGATTGAAGAGTTGTCTGTGCCGTTCGTTGTCGAGCATGACAGTTGGAGTAGCGTCTACCACGGCATTCTCGACGGAAGTGTGCCGACCCTCCAGTCGACCTTCACGACGCCCAGTCCGCCAGCATTGGTACGAGATGCGGCCGAGGTGGCTATAACTGCCGGTAATATCGAATGGCTCAGAGAGTGCAGGGAGCGGCTCCGTAAATCTGACTGGGGAGACGAAGATAATGAGGCTGCGAAGATGTTCCTGGCGGAACTGCCTAGAGAAATAGAGTAGAGCGGGTGGCGACCTGTCGGGCTCCTTCCAGTTTGGTCAGCGGCGATTACTTGGGCGTCGCGCTCGCGCACGTTCTTCGATCTGGAGGTCGCGCCGAATCGTCCCTCCGGTGCCGCGCTCGATCGAGCGCGGAGAGGTTGGCCCCGGCGCTGTCACCGTAGTTGGTGACGTCCCAGGACGCCCTTGATTCGCCTCGCCGGTTCGCTCATGGCGGTCGTTGCGGGCCTCGTCTTCGCTGCCGGTCTCGGCTGGCGGTCCGCAGCTGAGTTGGTGCCAACTGCCGCCGCGGTGGACTAGCCGATAACTGCTGTTTCGGACCCTGTGGGACGGGGGAGCTTACGGTGCCGTAGCTGTCACGTTGGGGTGTCGCCAGCTCGTGCAGTACGCCCAGGTTGGTGCCTGATCACGCGTCGGTCCTGACGCGCTTGGCTATTGCACGCAACCGAGGGTCTCGTGATTCGACTTGGCGAGCGAGTATCGCCCGAGTGGACGGCGTATCCAGGTCGAAGAGGGCCATAGCGGCGGAGGTCCGCACGTCGGCATCGGCATCGTCGAGTGCTGTCGCGAGAGCGTTCATCGCAGCTTCCGCGGCAGGCCCGACAAAGCAGAGCACCTCCGCGGCATGCCGGCGAACTGTGGGTGCAGCGTCGGATAGCGCGGCGGTCAGTGCGGGCACGGCAGCCTCTCCGAAGGTCGCGAGCTCGCGGGTCAGGCTGTTCCAGCGGCTGTCGTCCCCTGTGCCTAAGTGCCTGGTGAGGATGGGTATGGTCCGGGGGTCTCCGATGCGTGTGAGCGCCCACCGAGCCTTCGCAGCCACGTCAGAGTTGCTGTCGTCCGCGAGAGGAAGGATGGCGTCCAGGGTGGACGGGTCTGCAATCTTGCTCAGCACGTGCAGGGATTGCACTCGAGAGGCGGGGTCCGTGCTGTCCAAGGCGTCGAGCAGTAGTGGAACGGCGGCGTCGGCGACCCGAGCCGCAGCCCACGAGATCGTGTCGCGCACGAAGAAGTCCCGTTCGGACCATAGTTGAGCAACGAGGGCGGGTGCGGTCGCGGACACAGCGAGCGTGCCGAGTTCGAGGGCAGCAGCTTGACGCACGTCGCGGTCGATATCGATCAGGTCGCGGAGCGCCGTGTCAACCGCGGGGTCCCCGGTGAACTCGATAGGTGCTGGCACGAGGTCGCTGGTGGTGGGCTGGCTGGGAGTCATGACAGGGGACGCTAGAGGTTGCCGTAACGGGAAGGTCAACCTGGATACTCTGGGATCGTGCAGTACTCGATCAGTGATGCGGCGAAGATGGCGGGTGTATCAACGCGCACACTTCGCCACTACGACGAGATCGGTCTTCTGGCCCCCGCAGCCGTCGCCGCCAATGGCTACCGCTGGTACGGCCGGGACGAGCTGCGTCGCCTGCAGCGGATCTTGCTCCTGCGCGAGATGGACGTTCCGCTACCGGAGATCGGGGCGATCCTTGCCGGTTCCGAAGACGAAACGGCCGCGCTACGCCGGCACCTGGCGCTGGTCCTCGCGGAGCGCGATCGACTCGACCAGATCGCCACCACCATCAACCGGACGATCGCCGATCTCGAAGGTCATCGACGACTGCCCGACGTCGACTTCTTCCGCGGCTTGCATCAAACCCGGGACAGCCTCGCTGCCACCTTGCATGAGCGATTCGGCGAAGAAGCTGTGAGAGCTCTGCAACACGGCATCTCTTGCATGGAGGGCTGGGCACGGAGTGATCACGACGAGATGGCCACCACCGGTGACGAGCTCTACGGGCGCCTCTCGCGCGCACGGCGCGCCGGAGTTGCTCCCGCCTCGTCCCAAGCACTCGAGCTCGTCGCCGAACACTACGAAGCTGTCCAAGCGGTGTGGCCGGTCGACCCCGCGACGTACTACGACATCGGTGACTTGATCGAGACCGACGTCGACCAACGAGCGATCGTCGAGTCCGTTGATCCCGCGCTTCCTGCCTGGCTTGGAACAGCTATCAAGCACTTCGCCACGCATCGACTCGGGCTTGCACCCTGAGTGCCTCTTCGACTATGCCGCCCTCGTTCCGCGGGAATGTCACGATGGGGTATACCCGGCTGAGCAGATCTGTCACGAAAGTGCCGGATTGGACCCTGTGTGACGGGGGTAGCTACGGCCCCGTAACTGTTCCGTAGGGTCATCCTCAACGTGGCGGATGTGCGCAGTTGAGGTGCCGAACGATCGGCGCAACAGTCGCCCGGCCGCCATCTCGGCGGCCTGAGCGGAGATCGCATCCCAGCACGCATTGGTCACTACGGGTCACCGGACCCCGGTTGTCTAGAGGAAGAGCGCTGCGTTCTCGTTTGCCCATAGCTCGAAAGTTCGGGCTGGGCGAGTTGTCACGTGCTGCACAGTGTGCTCAACCTTGCCCGCAGCTTCGGGGGGATTGGTGGCTAGCTGGATGCCGAAGTCGACGTAGTCGTCGGGGCCTACCCCCGGTTCGTGGACACGGGGGTTGTTTA